>NZ_JBPQTX010000161.1:0-15743 GCF_051386555.1 Streptomyces sp. URMC 126 | reverse complement strand
CCACAACCCCCACCACCCACGGGGCAGACACACCTCACCTGACGGCCGTCCCCACCGACTGACCCCGTCAAAGCCCCCACAGGCGTCCAGGGTCCCCCTGATCTTCGAGGACGCAGCCCAGAAAGGCATGCGGCCCTGGGCCCGACACTCCGACCGAACACCACGAGAAAGCAAGGCAATGGCCTCCACCACCACCAACCTCTTCAGCGACAACCCGGTCCCCCCTGCGGTCCGGCGGGAGGTGTCGATGCTCTACCAACGCGACGTTCCCCTCCCGATGCGGGACGGCACCCTCCTGCGCGCCAACCTCTACCGCCCGGCCGGCGATGAGCCGGTGCCGGTGCTGATGACCTTCGGCCCCTACGGCAAGGACATCCCCCTCGCCCTGCGCCACCCGGAGAATTACCGCGCCCTCGCCGGCGCGGGCGGCGGGGTCTTCCTCAACTGGGAAACCCCCGACCCCGAACACTGGGTGCCCCGCGGCTACGCAGTGCTGCGCGTCGACTCCCGCGGCACCGGAGCCTCCCCCGGCACCCTGGACCCCGTCTCGGCCCAGCAGGCCCGCGACTTCTACGATGCCATCGAATGGGCCGGCACCCAGCCCTGGTCCACCGGCAAGGTCGGCCTGCTGGGCATCTCCTACTACGCCATGTCCCAATGGGCGGTCGCCGCCCTGCGCCCCCCGCACCTGACGGCGATGATGCCCTGGGAAGGCGCCAGCGACCTCTACCGCGACTTCGCCCGCCACGGCGGCATCCTCAACACCGACTTCGTCCGCATGTGGGCGGCCGGCAACGCCCGCACCCAGCACCGCGGCACCCCCAGCCAGCCGCTGGACGAGGACACGCTGGCCCAGCGGCGCGTGGACACCTACCTCAAGGCCAAAACCCACCCCCTGGACGACGACGCCTACACCCAGTGGCTGCCGGACCTCTCCACCATCGAGGTGCCGTTCGTCTCCGTCGGCAACTGGGGCAACCTGCTGCTGCACCTGCGCGGCAACACCGAGGCGTACACCCGGGCCTCCTCCACCGACAAGTGGCTGCGCATCATCACCGGCGACCACATCCTGCCGTTCTACGCACCCGAAGCCCTGGCCCTGCAGGAAGCCTTCTTCGGCCACTACCTCAAAGGCGACGACACCGGCTGGCAGCACCAGCCCCCGGTACGCGTCGCGGTCCGCCACCCCGACCATGTCCGCTGGCACGACGACACCACCTGGCCGCTGACCGGCACCCAGTGGACCGACTTCCACCTCGACGCCACCACCCACACCCTCTCCCACACCCCGCCCGCCACAGACGCCACCACCACCTTCGAGGCGCCCGGCGGCACCGTCACGTTCACTCTTCACCACACGCTGCCCGCCACCCAGATCACCGGCCCCGTCGCCCTGCGCCTGTGGGCCTCGGCGACCAGCAGCGACATGGACCTGTTCGTCACCCTCCGCCACCTGCGCGCCGACGGCACCGAACACCACGGCATCAACCCCACCGGCAAACCCGCCCCCATGGCCCAGGGCTGGCTGCGCGCCTCCCACCGCCACACCGACCCCACCCGCAGCCTGCCCTACCGCCCCTGGCACACCCACGACCGCGAACTGCTCCTCGACCCCGACGACATCGTGCCCCTGGACATCGAGATCTGGCCCACCAGCCTCGTCCTCGAGCCCGGTGACCGCCTGCTGCTGGACATCAGCTCCAGCGACAACGAACGCGCCCACTTCCGCGCCGACACCGACCCCGACGACCGGCCCGCCCACCGCTTCGACGGCACCTACACCCTCCACACCGGCGGCCCCCACCACGCCAGCTACCTGCGCCTGCCGGTCATCCCCAACCACACTCTGTGAATTCGAGCGGTACGGGCCCGGCCCACCGGCCCCCTACCGCTCAGCGCACCAGCAAGCACCGCCCGCGCCCTGCCCAACGACCAGCCATCAGCTCACCACGGCGTCCACTGCCGCCTCGTCCCAGCCCCAGGAGACGCCCGTGTCCCGCCCCACACCTCAGCCGCTGAACGCGCCGCAAACCGACCCTCTGCACGCCAAACGGCGGCGCTACCAGGCTCTGAGCTACATCTCCGGCACCCTGCTACTGGCCCTGTGCGTAGCCATGGTCTTCAAATACGGCTTCGACACCGCCCAGGGCATGACCCTCGCCCTCGCCCAGATCCACGGCATCGGCTACATCGTCTACCTGCTGTGCACCTTCGACTACGGCACCAAAGCAGGATGGCCCATCGGCAGACTCACCGCCGTCCTGCTCGCCGGCACCATCCCCACCGCCGCGTTCTACGCCGAACGCCGCATCGCCCACCAGGCTGAACCCCACCCCGGAGCCTAGAAAGCTCCGACCGGCGAGCAAGCCTCTCTTCTCACAAACGGTCCTTTGCGCGAGCAAGATCGACAACCGCCCGTCGAACCTCCGCCGACCCCCGATTGGCTCGCAGAACCCGTTCTCACGCAAAAGCGGGACGGACCCCTTCTGAGACTTGCATTGTGCGAAAATCCGGGTCCATGACGGCCCCTCAGCAGCCCTCCCCGGCCGACCGGTCGGACGCCGACGACGTCGAACAGCACGCCTGCCCGAAGTGTGACGCACAGCCCGGCTCACCCTGCCGCTCGCGCGGCGGCGCGGTCGCCTCCGCCTACCACACCCGCCGCTTCACCCAGGTGCCCCGCCTGAAGAAGACGCTGCGCGTACCGACCCCGGCCGACCACGGCCCCGGCCGGCCGTGGCGACCCGGCACCCCGCCCCCGGCGCCCGTCGACCCGGACCTGCCGAGCGCGGACATCCGCATCGGCTACGCCCGCTGCTCGACCCTCGGGCAGGAACTCGACTCCCAGCTCGACGCGCTCAGCAAGCACGGCATCCCGAGAGACAAGATCTTCAGCGAGAAGATCAGCACCCGAGTACGAGTCCGGCCCAAGTTCGAGGAGGCGCTGAGGACCGCGCGGGAGGTCAAGGCCCACGCCCCGCACTGCCGGGTCATCTTCACCGTCTACGAGATGAAGCGCCTCGGCCGCGACGCCGCCGAACTCACCGCGCTCGCCGACCACCTCACCGCCCACGGCCTGGTCCTGGAAATGCTCGCCGGGCCCCTGCCCGGCATCTACGACCCCACCGGCCCGGGCAAGCTGCTGTTCGCCTTCTTCGCGGCGATGGCGGAGACCGAACGGGAGAACATCCGCGAGTCCACCCTCGAAGGGCTCGACACCGCAGCCCGCAAGGGCAAACACGGCGGCCGGCCCCCCGTCATCACCGACGACATGCTGCACACCGTGCTGCGGCGCCGGGCGCTCGGCGAGTCCGTCGAGCAGATCCAGCCCGACCTGTTCATCCCCACCGGCAAGCGCAAGGGGCAGAACCCCTCCGTCGCCAGCATCTACCGGGCGCTCGCCGAACACGCCAAGCGCGAGGCGTACCCCGAAGCCGTCGAGCAGGTCCACGCCGACTTCGCCGCCCTCACCGGCAGCGAAGTCCCCGGACCTCGTCCCGCCCTCTCTGACCGAGCATCACTCTGATTACACAGAGCTACTTGTCACTTCGCCGTAGCTTCGGGAGAACAGGGCCCTGACGCGCAGGATGTAGCCCTGGCCGCGCCGTACGGCCTGGCCGTAGTCGAGCGCGGCCCGCTCGGCATCGTCCATACGGCCGCGAGTTCACCCGGCCCCGCCCCTGCGGCGAAGCCCTTAGCGTTCAATTCAGCAGCAATAACCGGCGAGACCCGGTCAACAGCGCTTGATGAAGGCACCCAGATGTGCCCCAAAGATGGCGCCTGCCGAGCCGTTCTTCCAGAACCCCTTGGTGTGGACTACCTGGCTCTTGTACTCTTTCCAGAACTTACAGGAATCCTCCTGTGTGAATCCGTCACCGACGCTCCAGGTGACATTCTCCTTCCCTACGACGAAGAGAATGGGGCTGTGGTCGCTCCCGTCTACACCAAAGTGGTGAAAGCCTTTCTCCTGCTTTGAGCTGAAGAGCTTGCGGGTGCCCGGATGAGACTCGTCGTCTCTCGGCAGGTCCTTGGGACTCGGCCCACTGTCATCTGTGAACTCGCCGAGCGTAATGGCTTCGTCCGGGGACTGCTCGCTGGTGTCGGACCGGCTTGACGTGATCGACTGCTCGCGTCCCCGGGTGTCCAGCATGCCAAGTCGTGTACTGCCGGACGGGTTCCACCACACATCCCAGTGGTGGCACCCGGAACCGTGCCAACTGTCCCACCTGATGTAAAGGCTGTTTTGGTCGTGTGTTCCGGCGGTCGCGTAGCGGACTGTTGCGCCGATCCCCTGAAGGCTATTTGCTTGTACGGCGACGATTGATGCGCCACTGTTCGGCTTGATGACATCCGGGGGGAATGCAGCCATGCCAGGGAAGAAAGTCTTTTCGTACCAGGCCCTGGAATACTTCAGCGTCAGGTTGCTGTCTGTTGCATTCCAGATGATGATCTCCCCTTTGGAGTGATTCTTATTCCATGCACTGAAGTTCCACTGCTGTTCGTTGTAGTTCTTGATGGTGGAGAGTTTGGACAGCTCGATGTGCGTCATTGTGGGCTCCCGGTTTCGACCGCCGTACGGCGGTTGGTCGGAATTTCCGGCGTTGCGGGTGGTTCGACCGGCCGTCGAGGCCGTGTGAGTGTGCCCCATCCGGCAGAGGATGAAGTGTCGCGCCGACTCCCGGGCACGTCCTTGGTAACCGGCGACAAGCGCAGGGCGTGTGCGCACTGTTCCAGCACAGCATGCGCCCCCAAAGCCGGCCGCACAGAACGATCAGGCCGAACGGGGACACCGTGCGGACATGCCAAGGCCCCGGGGACGCCAGGCGGGCGATGCCTTGCTGCGTCACCGCGACCCGCTACCGCACCACCGAGGATCTTCACCATGAACTTCACGGTGGAGAGCAGCTCGCCGGTGCGCGGGTAGCGGGCGGTGAGGGCCATGGCGGAGAAAGCGCCGTCGTGGATGCGCAGGGTGCGGCGGCCTGTGGGGAGGGCCAATCCTCGCCGGGCCGGGCTCAGGGGCTGAGGCAAACCCACTGCGTCATCTCCGCTGCCCGGTGCTCCCCCGTTTGCGGGGGACCGAGATGCGAGGGCTCCCAGTCTCATGTGCCATAGGTAGGGAAAGCTCACCCACCAGTCCAAATTCGAGGAGATAGTCATGGGCGGCACCCTGGATGGCCTGCGTGGTTCTCTTCCGATTGCCGGAGGGGAGGGGCCCGACCTTAGGCTGCTGTTTGGCACCGATGAGGAGCGCGCAGCCGAGCAGAAAAAGCTCACCGACTTCGGCAACAGGTTCATGGCGGCGTTCAAGCAGGACGATATGGGCAACTGGGTGCCGCGAAGTGAGAAGGCGGTGAAGGAGAACTTCCCGCAACCTTCCGCATAGCGTCACACCAGGCCCGGATGCATCTCACCGAACCTCAGCGGCGAAGTGGATCACCGTGCTAGCCGACCATGATCGTTCTCATCGGTAACCGCTGTACCGATGTCCCCCGAGGCCGGCATGCGCGGCCTCCTACTCCTCGTCGTCGGCTTCCTCGGGGGCATCGGGGTCACGTAGCGGGCGCAGGCCCTGGCCGGGGCCGCTGGCGGTGATGTTGAACAGGTAGCGGCCCAGGAAGTTGATGTGCCGGTCCTTGAGCGGGGAGAGCCGGGCGACGTCTTCATCCTTGACGTCGTGGCCCTCGGCACGTAGCCGGGCGACGGCAGCGTCCAGGTAGCGGGTGTTCCACAGCACCACCGCGTTGAGGACCAGGCCGAGGGCGGCGAGCTGGTCCTCCTGGCCCTCGCGGTATGCCTGGCGGATCTGACCCCGGCCGCCGTGGCAGATCGCGCGGGCAAGCCGGTGGCGGGACTCCTGGACGGTGAGCTGCTGGTTCATCAGCCGGCGGTAAGTGTCGTCGACCGGGTCGACCAGGGCGAGCAGGTGCATGGTCTTGTCGATGCGGCCGTACTCGGCGAACGCGGCACCGAGCGGCGTGGGGTGGCCCTCGCGGCCGAACATCCGCAGCAGGTCGTAGGCGCGGACCTGGTTGGTGATGAGCGATCCGGCGACGCGGAGCATGTCCGGCCAGTGCGTGGCGATCTTCTTCAGGTTGACCTTGTTGCAGGCGACGGCCTCCAGCGGCCCGTACCCGGCGGCCGGCGCCTCACCGTCGGGCAGGTCGGCCCGCCAGAACCGCTGGTCGGCCAGGTCGCGGAAGCGCGGGGCGAAGCGGAAGCCGAGCATCTTGTACAGGCCGAAGGCCATGTCGGAGTAGGAGGCGTTGTCGGTCGCGATCATCTCCGGCTTCACCCCGCCGTCGAGGTTCAGCAGGGTGTCCAGCGTGTAGAGGCTGTCGCGCGGGGTCCCGCGCACGACCATCGCGCCGATCCCGGCGACCTGGTCGTTGACGGCATTCAGCCAGGTCACGCCGCGTTTGTACCCGTAGTACTTGGGCGAGGGGCCGGTGTTGATGCTCTTGACGGGGACGACGAAGCGCAGGCCGTCGACGGAGGCGAGCAGCCCGCCGCCCCACATCTGGGCCAGCTCGATCGCGGACTGGGCGGTGATGAGCGCGGCGTTCGCCGCGGCGATGGTGTCGGCGCGCACGTAGTTCTGGTCGACGTGCGAGAGGCGTGAGCGGGTCAGCGCCTTGATCGTAGGGTCGATGACCGGGGTCAGGCCGATGTTGCAGCTCTGTGCCACCAGCAGGGCGACCAGGGAGACGAGCAGGCCCTCCATGCGGGTGCGTCGCTCGGAGACGTGGCCGAAGGCGTCGAGGAACGAAGTCCAGGAGTGGACCTCGAACAGCAGGTCCGGCAGGTCGATCCTGGGGAGTATCGCCTCCGTGGTGTTCTTCAGCCAGGTCAGCGACTCCGGCTCGCCCACCGCGCCGAGCTTGTCCACCGACAGGCGTGCCCGGCCGCCACCTTCGGGAACGACGATCTCCACCTTCGCGTCGTCGCCGGCCTCGGCGAGCCGGTCGGCCATCTGCCGCCACGCCGCGTCCAGCCCGCGCGTGAGCTGGGCCAGGTGCGCACTCGCGTCCTCCGTCAGGGACAGGCCCGCGAGGACGTCCGTGCGCATCGCCTCCCACAGCGGCCCGTCCAGCAGCCGGGCCCGCGGGTCGGCCCACCGGTTCGAGGGGGCGGCGAACACATCCCGCCGGTTCAGGGCGCGGTGCAGCTGCTCCAGCACGCACACCACGTACGCGTCCCGGTCGAC
Source organism: Streptomyces sp. URMC 126 (assembly GCF_051386555.1). Classification (NCBI taxonomy): domain Bacteria; kingdom Bacillati; phylum Actinomycetota; class Actinomycetes; order Kitasatosporales; family Streptomycetaceae; genus Streptomyces; species Streptomyces sp. URMC 126. Next base: position 8,536 of record NZ_JBPQTX010000161.1, on the reverse strand, counting down.
CGCGCCCTGCGGCAGCTTGCCGTTGGAGAACACCGCTCGCTTCCACATCGCCGGCACCAGCTCGGCGTCGACCTCGCGGGGCAGCAGCGGCCGGTCCTTGACCCGGCGGCGCGAGAGCGCCGGCAGGCGACGTACGGCCTTGAGGATGCGCCGCCCGGCCGGCGCGGCGCCCAGCGCGTCCGACTCGCCCAGCAGGGAGAGGAAGGGGCGCACGGTGTTGTAGCGCAGGGCGAGCTTCTCGCGCATCGCCGCCTCGGCCGACCCGTCGTCCTCGGGCACCAGGGCCTCGACGGTCGCCACCGCGCCGGCCACCGCCGTACGCGGCACGGCCTCCTCGACCGCCGCCCACAGCGCGGCGACGTCCAGGTCCGCCTCGTGCTCGGCGACCAGGTCCAGCTCCTCGGTGAGGATCTTCGACGCCTTCGCCAGGATCCGGGCCGCCTTCTCCAACTGCGGCAGCATCGCCAGGCGCTCCCGGTCCGACGCCCTGCGCGCGGGGCTGATCAGCCGGTTCGCCATCAGCACCGCAAACAGATCCAGCGCGTCATCGACCGCCTGCGCCTCCAGCTGCCGCACCACCGCCGTCAAAAGCGCGGTCCGCCGCGGCACCGGCGCCCGCAGAATCGTCTGCGCCTTACTCAGCTGTCCGTACCGGGCCAGCGCGGACAGCCGGTTCACCGGCACCCGCGACAGGCTCACCCGCCCCAGCGCGAACGCGGAGATCTCCTCCACCCGCTCCATCGCCCGCACCATCGCGGCCCCCGTCGACTTCACCGGCGGGGTCCGCAGCCGCTCCAGCTCCGAGACCCGCCTGCCCTCCGGCACCACCAGCAGCTCGGCCAGCGCCGGCGCGAGTGCAGGATCGGCCCGGTGCGCGGCCCGGGCCACCGCCTCGTACAGCCGCCGCTCGGCCACCGTGCGGGCCTCCGACACCTGCCGGGCCAGCACCGAGACGCCAGGCAGCAGCACCCGGTTCTTCCGCAGCCACGTCACCGCATGGTTGAACAGCGCCACCGACCCCTCGGCATGCGTCCACGCCCGCCCGTACAGGAACCCGCGGAACTCCCGCCCCCACCGCCGGTCGGTGAAGTCCCGGTACGTGAACCGCTCCTGGATCTCCTGCGCGTGCTCGTACGGCGTCCTGCGCCGCTCCGGATACCGCTTCACGCACGAGGCGTCGGCGATGCCGAGCTGGTTGGCCAGGTACTCCACGACCTCCCACGGCACGGCGAGCGGGTCATCACCCAGGAACCGGCCGATGTAGCGAACGGTGCAGATCTGCACCGCCATCCCCAGCCGGTGCGCGTCCGTACGACGCAGCGCGATCAGATCACGGTCGTCATCGTCGAGGAAAAAGAACCGCTCCAGCTCCGGGCGCGTGGGCACCTCGCTGAACGTCCCGTACGCCTCGGCCTGCTCATCAGTCAGGAACTCCACCGGCACGAGGCGGACCGTAGCCAGCGCCGACGCCCGCCCGACGATCTTTCAGCGAACCCCGGCAGCACCGTCGGCAGATGTGCTAGCCGACCAAGATCAATCTCAGCGGCACTTTCTGCACCGCAACTACTCACACCCGTGGTCGTGGGGGGCGTTGCGGCAGAGGAGGCCAAGCACGTGGTACCAGCGGCTTTGAGGGACTGCTCAACCTGGGAACTATGTGACGGTGGTTACAATGCGGCTGTCTGTGGGCATGAGGTCGCTGGCAGTCCCGGCTGCGGCACTTGTAGCCGTCATCGTGGGCCTGAGGGCCGACACCCTTGCCCGGTCGGAGGGCAGTCGTGACCCGCATGCATCACCCGTCAGACGGCGCCTTCTGCGTTGCTCTGACAGTGCCGCTCCTGGCGCTCGGCAGTATGAAGGTCTGGCCTGGAACGCGGTGAAGGCCCCTCATACGAGGGGCCTTCATTCGCCTCTGCCCACTACTGTCCGCTTAGCTGCCCTACCACTCGGGCGTGCTGCTGCACTGTCCCCGGATCAGTTCGCGCCCACTCTGCGCCTGAGACATTGCTCCAGTTGGGCCGTGGCCAACGCTGCTTGCCCCGCGACGGCGGACACAATCTCGTCCGCTCCGGTAAGCTCCGCCGCTCCTGGGAGCGGGACAACAGGAGAACACGACTTTCTAGGTGAGTTCACTGGCGGGTGAGAACGCCGGACCACAACAGCTTTTTCGAAATGTCAACAGTGTAGCGGATTTGCTTGGGTGTTGGGTCGCTACCCACACACATCGGCGTTCCGTACAGCTTGCTGTAGCTGGCGCGACCGTACTCCTGATGGAGTTCACCCTGTTCGTCGCGTACTACCTCTCCCTTCACCGCCAAATCTTGCACCTGTGTTTCCGGCCGCCGGGGCGTCTTGCTGGTGTCGAGGAGGAAATATGTGACAATCGCGCTGACCCCCGTTACTTGCGTGTGTGCTTCATAGTCGCCGTGCCGCGACCTTACGATTTTTACGTGCACCGTGAATTTCTCTGTTGTTTCGGGCAGCAAATACTTCCTGGTCAATGTGCCCGAGTAGGTGCGACCCACGTACTGGTCCCGCTTGGCGCCGCACTGCTCCAGTGGAAGAGCAGTAGAAGGAGTTGCGGTGCTCAGGAGGCTGGAGGCGACGAGGCCGATTACGGCGGCGGCAGAACGGATACGCAAAGGTGCTCCCTCTCTACAGGATGATGGAGGTGACCTGGGGCATGAAGAGGCCGTACTGACCCCGTGGCGGCGGCCCTGCGGATTTCCCGGCCGGGACGGTCAAGGGCACGGCGGCCGAGAGCAGCCCCGCGGACAGACGAGCACGAGCGGGATACATAACCCTCCTAGGATCATCAGGCATTCTTTCGTCGAACGGATGTCTCTGAGGGGTTTGGCGTTGTGCTGTTGAATGGCTTGCACTTCGGCTCGTGGAGGTCGCTGCCCGTGAAGGAGGGCCGTTGAGTGAGTGATTGATACCGGCTGAGGCGATCGTCGGTCAAATTACTTCATGATGGGAGCTGTCAGGTAATGTTGATACGAGTTCTGTGTTCGAACTAGCGGTCGACGTCATCGACCACTATGGGGTGGTCGGGTCAGGTGAAACCCGACTCGCTCACCACGAAAGAGTGGATGTCGTACCGCTTAGAAAAGTCAACTCTCGTCACTCGTAGCCCGGCTGGAACCCGCTATCTTCTAACGCTGCAGGCCGAAGGGACGCGTCATCCCCAGAAAACCGATCAGGCCAGCGCGAAAACCCGTCAAGAGGGCGATCCCCTAACGCAGTATGACTCCATGTGGGGGACTGCTGTCCACGCTAACTTGTTCATTGCATCATGTGGGGGATGAACGGGGAACAGCTTCTGTGTCCCGCGGTGAAGGAGCGATGCGCCGATGCTGGCGCCACACCTCTGCGGTCACCGCCCCTGGCCGTCACAAGCGCCGATGCCCTCCTGGTGGAACGCAAGGTGGTTGCTCACGGCGCAGGCCGTGGCTGGTGGCGTTGTGGGCGAGGGCGAAACCGAGGATGAACACCTTCTGGCGGGCGAGGCCGTAGGAGACCATGCGGCGGTTCCACAGGCTGGAATCGAGCTGCTGGTGAAGGGATTCGGCGTCGCTGCGGAAGGGGTAGAGCAACTGGTGGGCAAGGGTGTTCTGGGGGATCTGCTGGAGGTATTCGGCGCGGTGGAAGCCGCGCTCGGTGTCGCTGGGCAGACGTCGGCCGGTGGAGGGGTCGATGCTGGTGCGGTCGGCGCGGGTGGTGGTGATACCGACGGCCACACGGTGAGCGTGGGGCCCATTGCGACAGGGGATGCCCAGTACGTGGTACCAGCGGCTCTTGGCCTTACCCCTGCGGTGTTCCAGGCGCAGGACAGGGACGGGCATCAGGTGGGTGGTGCCGTCGTCGAGCAGGAGGCGTTCGGCGATGCGCCCCTGGTCACACCACAGCTCGTGGCGGCAGCGGGGGAAACGCAGCAGTTCGTAGGCGCGGGGGTGAGCGGAGCCGTGCTGCTTGTTGATGACCAGCAGGCCGTGGCGGGCGAGGGCGTCACGGTGGGTGCCGCGGAACGCGCCGTCGTAGAGCACGCCCATGCACCCCGGCAGCCGGCCGGCGAGCGCGGTGAAGGAGCGCACCGCGACGGCGGCCTCGTCCTCGTAGGCGCCGCCGGCGACGTGGCGGAAGGAGAGGATGACCCGCTGCCCGTAGCCGGTGTGGCGTGCGGAGGCGAAGAACCACTTCGTCCCCCGCGCCACCGTCGCCGCTTGCTCGCCGTTCTCGTAGTACAGGCGGGCGGCCGGGTCGACGCGGTGGTGGCGCACCTCGCCGGTGGCTGCATCGACGATGCGCGGCTGCTCGGCCTTGGAAGGGGCCTTGGCCACCGTGGCGTCCCCGGCCAGTAGTTGGAAGCGTTCGGGGCATGCCCAGTTGCGCGGGGCGCCGGTGGGGAAGAGCCCGTGGGCGAGGGCTTGGCGGTGGGCGTGGTCTTCGAAGGCGTGCTGGAGGGTGTCGATGGCGGGGGCGAGGATGTGCTGTTCGGCGTAGAGGTACTGGGCGCGCGTCGGCGGATGGGGTGGGAGGAGGGCTGCGGTGCGGCGGCCGGCGTTGTGGCGGATGGCGGCGCGCAGGCTGCTCCACTGGGCGGGGGTCAGGGCGCCGACGGCCGAGCGTTTGGAGCCGGTGACCGGCAGCAGCGTGGCGAGCAGCAGGTAGACCAGCGCCGGGTAGCGGCGCGGGCAGCCCACCGCCGGTGGTGGCGTGAGGTGCTCGGCGAGTTCGTAGGTGGCGGGGTGGTTTAGGCAGTCGGCGATGCGCTGTTCCCGGGAGCGCTGTTCGGTGTCGGTCATCTGGCGTTTGCGCCGGGGACGTTCCTGCTGGGGCAGCAGGTCGCCGAAGATGTCCTCAGGCACCGTCCACCTCGCCTTCGGCCTCCTCCTCGTCGCGGGTGGGGGTGGTGTGCCAGGCGTGTCCGATGACGGTGGCGGTACGGTCCAGCGAGCGCAGGCCCAGCCGCCGGGCCGCATCCTCGATCCGCTCGGTGACGGTGAAGGCTTCGACGCCGGCCCAGGCGGTGATCGACGCCGGCTTGACGCTCTCGTCGCGGCCCAGGCCGATGCGGGTGAGCAGGTCGCGCAGGGCCACGCAGGCGCGGGCCTGGAGCTGGGCGTCACCGGCGCGGCGGTCGGAGACCGCCAGGCGCGCGGCTGGCACCAAGTGGGGGCGCAGCTGGCGTGCGGCGACGAACTGGGCTCGGTGCTTAAGGATGTTCCAGCTCCAGTCGTCCAGCGGGCACCAGCGGGCGTCGACCTTGCTCGAGCCGTGCATCCACACCCGCCGGCCCGCCAGGTCCAGGTCACGGACGCGGATGTGGCCGATCTCGCCGCTGTGCCCGCCGGCCAGGGCCAGGGCTGCCGCGGCGCCGTGCCGGCTGGGCCGGGCGACGAAGGATGCCTGGTGGCGCAGGTCGATGACCTCGTCCTCTGACAGCGGCCGCACCTGCCCCGGGCACCGGGCGGGGAGGAGGATGTCGCGGGTGGGGTCGGCGTCGCTGAGCCCCAGCTCGCGCAGGGTGCGGTAGCAGATGCGCAGCACCGAGCGGCGCAGCAGCATCGTGGCCACGGCCGCGTTGGTGACGTGCCCGTGCCGGCTGCGGCCGGGGGCGATGACGAAGTCCTCCACCAACTGGTCGGTGACATCCGCCAGGACGGCGGCGCCGCGCAGCTCGGCGTAGCGGGCGAAGCGCCGTAGCAGCAGGCTGAACTTCTCCAGGGTCTGCTCGGTGAACTCACCGCGCGCGGCCATGGTTTGCCAGGTATCGAGCACACGGTCGCGTGCATGGGTCAGGGAGAGATCGCGGCCCACCACAATGGTCCTTTGCTCGGGCGGCGCCAGCACCATCACCCCCCTCCCAGGGTGGCTGTCGTGGCCGTGGTGGCAGGAGGGCATACCGGCGTTGCATACGTGCGACACCCATGTCACGGAAAAGCTCCAGGGAAACACGGTCTCGCGCAGCAGAGTGAGGCAACATCCGCTGCGCGAGGGAAGACTTGAACGAACCGGCGTCCTGCCACAGCGACACCGCCGACAGCGCTGCCGCGGCGAGAAGCGCGCCGGGACGCGACACAGACCAGGGGTCAGGGCACACCGCATCCGACACACGGCGCAGGCGTAGGGCCCTGGGGCGTCAGGCTGTGTGCGGCGCCTCGGGCGCGGGCGACAGCAGCGGGACGAGAGAGGTGAAGAGCGCGTCGCAGCCGGCCATCAGCTCCAGGAACGGACCGGTCGGCAGTGCTGAGATTTCCTCAGCGCTACGGTGCACCAGCACCTCGATCAGGCTGCGCGTCCTGTCCGCCCCCGCCGGGCCCGCCTCGCTCTCGCCCCGCCCGCTCTCCTGTGGCAAGGCGACGCGGCCGTGCTCTACCTGCTCGACGATCAGTGCGTAGGCAAGCCACTCCACCAGATACAGCCGGCGCTCGCGCCGGCCCGGAAGGTGGCCGGCCAGCCGGTCGGCGAACACACCCTCCTCCAAGGGGCCGGCGGCCAGCAGGCGCTGGGCTTCGCGCTGGAACCACATGCCCTGCCAGTGCCCGCGCAGAAACACCCGGGCCTGCTGGGGATCCGTCGCCCGCAGCCGGGCCAGCTCCATCCCGGCCGGGGAGATCTTCCACATGCCGCGCAGTCCCGGCTCGGTCAGACCCGCCTGCTCGAAGAACCCCGGAGTGCCGGAGACCGTCTTGACCGCCAGACCCAGCCGTTCGGCCACCTTTGCCGGATGGACCGCCCGGCGTTCTGGACCTGCCAGCGCGGCCAGGACGTCCAGCGCTTCCAGGTTGCGCCGGGGGTTGTACCGCTCGGTCGGCAGGATCCCGCCCCGGCGCCGGCGGCGACGCGTCGCCGGGCTCACCGCGCCCGTCCGGCAGCGAGTTCGACGGCAGCACGCGCACAGGCGATGGGCACAGGGGGAGGAAAGGTGTGACGGGTCATCTCGGGGTCCTCATCGTTCGTCACTACGGGTACGTTCACGCCCGGACCCGCCGCCGCGGCCGCGTCGTGTTCTACGCTGGCCTCGACGCGTGGGTCCTCAACTGCGCGTCACGGGGGGCCGCCGGGGCTCTGCCAAGAACTTGTCCGGCGGCCCTCCGCAACACGCATTCCACGTGCCCAAGGGCTTTTTCAGTTATCGGTGTCTTTCACTCACCCACCGGGTCGGTCTCGGGCACCAGCCGGTACAAGCCCTGCCGGGGACGACCGGTGTTGGCCACACGCTTCTGCGCGACCAGCTTCACAAGCTCGCTGCGCACCCGGCTGTCCAGCGTCCCCGGCCGCGTGCGGCCCACGCTCACATAGATGCTTGCGAGCTGGACCTCCTCGCCGCCGGCCAACGCCCCAAGCACAGCCTCCCGGACAGTGGGACCACGCCGACGGCGAGAACCACCCGCCGCGCCCGCCCCGCCGCCATCCGCCGAGCCTTCAGGCGGCGTCCGCTGAGGCGGTACTGGGCCAGGGCCGGCGAACAAGCGCCGACCCTTGTCGAGCGCGTTCCGGGCGGCGAGGGCACGGGCGTCGGCCTCGCGCTCCCTCTGCCGCGCCTCCTGCAGCGCACGCTCGGCCTGGGCCCTGATCTCGGCCGCCTCCTGACGCTTGGCGTCCTCAAGGCGCACAACATCCTGCAGGGTACGCAGCGCCGGACGGTTCGTATCGTTCACAGCCACTGCCACCCCGCCCTCTCGTCCGCGCCTGTGGGCAGCCTAACGGCGCACGCACCCACCAGACGGTCACCAGCCCAAAGCGCCAAGCGAACCAGTGAATGTGATGGCACGTCAGATTGACGAGGTCGGGTCCCAAGAGGGAAGGGCATGCTTCCTTTCAAGAGGCGTGCCAGTACTTACCCAAGCGCCACGCGGACTCCCGCCACCGGCGGAGCAGGCGCCCAGCGCCACCGCGTGACCGGCGCACCCCATGCGCAGCGACAGCCGGAACCGGCATTCCTCCGTGCCCGGCCCCGGCGCGAGCCCCTTGTACAGCCCACCGCCGCGCCAGGTCCGACCGACATCCCCGGCGGGCCGCGAACCAGCCATCGGCCCGGACCGGCCGTGGCACTATCGGCCCATGCCAAGGAGCAACAACGACCAGGCCCCCCGCCGCTACCTCCTCACTGGCCACTGGCCGCAGGCCACCCTCGACCCCACCGCACCCCTGAGCGCACACTGTGGCCTGCTCCTGGCCCGAGACCTCGCCCAGCTCATGGACGCCCGCGGCCTGAGCCTGCGCAGCCTCTCCGCCGCCGCCGGCATCGCCCACTCCACCGTCGCCCGCGTCCTCACCGGCGAAGTCCTGCCCGACATTGGCACCCTCACCCGCCTTGAAGACGCCCTCGACCACCAGCTCTGGCCCGGCCCCCACGCCGTCCGCGCCGCAGCCCGCACCACCGGCCAGGCCCCCGCCTGAAACCACCCGGCCCGTCGAACCCGTCCGGCTAGGCGTCCAAGGTGATCACACCGTCCGGGATCCAGCCCCCGACGTAGCCTTCCATCAGCACACCCAGCTCCGCCGGAAACGTCCGCACCCGCCCCGACCC
>NZ_JBPQTX010000160.1:0-15912 GCF_051386555.1 Streptomyces sp. URMC 126 | reverse complement strand
CCCCAGGGGCGTCGCCCTCCCCCTGCCCCCCGAGGACGACGCGACGATGCCGCTGCGCCGGGTGGCGGCCCCCCGCGTGCCGCCCGCGCCCACCGGCGGGCGCGCGGAGCGCCGCAAGGCGGCCCGGCGGGCGGAACGGGCGCGCAGGGACAGCCTCGGAGTGGTCGTCAGCCGGCTGCTGGGCGAGGTGTTCATCACCCTGGGCGTGGTGATGCTCCTGTTCGTCGCCTACCAACTGTGGTGGACGAACGTGATAGCGCAGCAGCAGGCCGGCGGCGCGGCGAAGGACCTCCGCAGGAGCTGGGCCCGGGACGGCGGCAAGGACCGGGACGCGGGCGCCTTCTCGCCCGGCGAGGGCTTCGCCATCGTCTACATCCCCAAGCTCGACGTGAAGGCCCCGATCGCCGAGGGGACGGGGAAGCACAAGGTCCTGGACCGCGGCATGGTCGGGCACTACGGCAAGGGGCCGCTGAAGTCCGCGATGCCCTGGGACCGGCAGGGCAACTTCGCGCTGGCGGGGCACCGCAACACCCATGGCGAACCGTTCCGCTACGTCAACCGGCTGCGGCCCGGTGACAAGATCGTGGTGGAAACGAAAAGCGCCTTCTACACCTATGAGATGACGAGCCGACTGGACCAGACGTCCCCGGCGAACGTCGGGGTCATCCGCCCGGTGCCCCAGGGATCGGGCTTCACGGGACCCGGCCGGTACATCACCCTGACCACCTGCACCCCCGAATTCACCAGTACGTACCGGATGATCGTGTGGGGCAAGATGGTGGACGAGCGCCCGCGCGAGAAGGGCAAGCCGGACGCGCTCGTCGACTGACGGACGGCAGCGGAACGGGGAACGGGCGGGGCTGTGGCAGCAACCGAGGAGCAGACCGACGGCGCGCCCCGGCGGCGGAGCCGTACCCGCGGCCGGATAGCCGCCACCGTCGGCGTGATGGGCGAACTGCTGATCACCGCGGGCGTGTTGCTGGCGCTGTTCGTCGTCTACTCGCTGTGGTGGACGAACGTGATAGCCGACCGCGAGGCCAAGCGGCAGGGTGCCCACGTGCGCGAGAACTGGGCGCGGAAGGGGCCGGGGGCCCTGGACACCAAGGACGGGGTCGGCTTCCTGCACGTGCCCGCGATGGGCAAGGGCGAGGTGCTGGTGAAGCCCGGCACGGGCAGCTCGGTCCTCAACGAGGGCGTCGCCGGCTACTACCGCAAGCCGGTGAAGGCCACGCTGCCCTGGGAGGGGCCGGGCAACCTCACGCTGGCGGCGCACCGGGACGGGCACGGTGCCAAGTTCCACAACATCCACAAGATCAAGGACGGCGATCCGATCGTCTTCGAGACCCGGGACACCTGGTACGTCTACCGGGTCTACAAGGAGCTCAAGCAGACCTCGCGGTTCAACGTGAAGGTGCTGGAGCAGGTGCCCCGGGAGTCCGGGAAGACCGTTCCGGGCCGGTACCTGACGCTGACGACCTGCACGCCGATCTACACCTCCGACTACCGCTACGTCGTGTGGGCGGAGCTGACGCGGACCGAGAAGGTCGACGAGAAGCGGACCCCGCCGAAGGAACTCAAGGGCTGAGCCCCCCGGGCCGGGCGGCGACGGAAGTACGGAGCCCCGGCGCCGCCCTCCTCGCGGAGGCGGTGCCGGGGCTCCGTCCGTCGATCAGTGCCGGCGTCCGCCGAGGAAGCCGCCGAAGGGGCCGCCCTGGTCGTCGCCGCCGGGGTTGCCCCGGTCGTCGCCGCCCTGGTTGGCGCCGCCGATGTCGGTGCCGGGGAACGGCGCCCTGGTGACGAGGTTGACCGCGGTTCCCTTCTTCACCTTCTGGATGGGCATGGGATTGTGCGACATCACGACGGCCTTGTCGTCGTTCGGCCCGGTGATGTTGCCGACCTTGAGCCCGACGTCCTCCAGGGCCTTCCTGGCGTCCTTGACGGTCAGGTTGGTCAGGGTCGGGACGTCGACCTCCTGCGGGCCCTTGGAGACCGTCAGCTCGACCGTCGAGCCGGGCGTGGCAGCGGTGCTGCCCGGCGGGTCCTGGGCGGTCACCTGACCGGCGGGGGCGTTGTCGTCGACGTCCTTCCGCGACACCTTGAACCCGTTGTCCTCAAGCTGCTTCTTGGCCGCGTCGAACTGCTGCCCGACCACGGGCGGGACGGTCTTCGTCGGGACGGCCGTGGCGACGGTGAGGGTGACCTCCGCGCCCTTCTCGGCCTCCTCGTTCGCGTCCGGGCTCTGCTTGATGACGGTGCCGGCGGTGGCCTCGTCGGTCTGCTCCTCCTTGCGGTGGACCGTGAAGCCCTTGTCCTCCAGCGTCTTCCGCGCCTTGTCGTACTGCGTGTGGAGGACGTTGGGGACCTCGACCTTGGCGGGGCCCTTGGACAGCGAGACCTTGACCTCGCTGTTCCGCTCGACCTTGGTGCCGGCCTTGGGGTCCTGCTCGCAGACCTTGCCCTTGTCGGCGTCGCAGTTGACGGCCTTGCCGCTGTCGACGACCTTGAGCTCGACGTTCTCGCCCTGTTTCTGGGCCGAGTCGAGCTTCTCGCCGATCAGGTTGGGCACGACGACGTCACCGCTCTTGCCGTCGCCGGAGAACAGCGCCTTGCCGATGAAGATGGCCCCGACGAGCACCAGGATGCCCGCGAGCACCAGCAGGATCGTCGACAGGTTGCCCTTCTTCCGGCCGCCGCCGTGGCCGGGCCCGTCCGCCCCGCCGTCGTCGTAGCCGCCGTACCCGCCACCGCCGTACCCGCCGCCGTCCCGTACCGGCGGCAGCATGGACGTCTGCCCCGCGGCGTTCGGGTCGTGCCGGCCGAGCATGGCGGTCGGCTGGTCCTCGCCGCCGTAACCGACCGCGCCCATGGCGCCGTAGCCGGCCGCGGCGGCCACCGGGCGGCCCTCCAGGGCGGCCTCGATGTCGGCGCGCATCTCGTCCGCCGACTGGTACCGGTAGTCCGGGTCCTTGACCAGCGCCTTCAGGACGATGGCGTCCATCTCGGGGGTGATCTCGGGGTCGAACGCGCTCGGCGGGTTGGGCTCCTCGCGGACGTGCTGGTACGCCACCGCGACCGGGGAGTCGCCGATGAACGGCGGCCGGACCGTGAGCAGTTCGTACAGCAGACAGCCCGTCGAGTACAGGTCGGAACGGGCGTCCACCTGCTCGCCCTTGGCCTGCTCGGGGGAGAGGTACTGGGCGGTGCCGATCACGGCCGCCGTCTGCGTCATCGTCATACCGGCGTCGCCCATCGCGCGGGCGATGCCGAAGTCCATGACCTTGACCTGGCCGGTGCGGGTCAGCATGACGTTGGCGGGCTTGATGTCCCGGTGGACGATGCCCGCCCGGTGGGAGTACTCCAGCGCCTGGAGCACCCCGATGGTCATTTCGAGTGAACGTTCGGGAAGCAGCTTGCGGCCGGAGTGGAGTAGCTCGCGGAGGGTGGACCCGTCCACGTACTCCATGACGATGTACGGGATCGAGACCCCGTCCACGTAGTCCTCGCCGGTGTCGTAGACCGCGACGATGGACGGGTGGTTGAGCGAGGCGGCCGACTGGGCCTCACGGCGGAACCGGGCCTGGAAGGACGGGTCCCGGGCGAGGTCCACCCGGAGCGTCTTCACGGCGACGGTGCGGCCGAGCCGGGTGTCGTGGGCGAGGTAGACCTCGGCCATGCCACCACGGCCGAGCACCGAGCCCAGCTCGTACCGGCCGCCGAGGCGACGCGGCTCTTCCATAGCTCCAGCCCTTCCGTTCTTCCCGACCGCACCGACGTGGGTCCGGCGGTGTGCTGTCCGCGCTTACCGTACCCGGCGTCCCGTACGCCACCCGCGTGCGACCGGCACCCGATACGTACCTGGTACCGGCGCGCGGTGCCGGTGCGTGCCGGGACTCACTTCGAGGTCTTGAGCACCGCCTCCATGACGCCCTTGGCGATGGGCGCGGCCAGCTTGCCGCCGGCGATGTCGTCGCGCATGGTGTTCGAGCCCTCGATGACGACCGCGACGGCCACCGGCGAGCCGTCCCCCTTCTTCGCGTAGGAGATGAACCACGCGTAGGGGTTGCCGCTGTTGTCCACACCGTGCTGGGCGGTACCCGTCTTGCCGCCGACCTTGACGTCGTCGATCTTCGCCGACGTACCGGTGCCTTCCTCGACGACCGTCTCCATCGCGCTCTGCAGCGCCTGGGCGTGCTCGGGGCTGAGCGGCCGGCCCATCTCCTTGGGCTGGTGCGTCTCGATCACGTTCAAGTTCGGCGCGCGCAGCTTGTCCACCATGTACGGCTCCATGAGCTTGCCGTTGTTGGCGATGGCCGCGGCCACCATGGCCATCTGGAGCGGGGTGGCGCGGTTGGACGCCTGGCCGATGCCGGCCATGGCGTTCTGCGGGCGGTTGTCCTTGGGGTAGACGCTCTTGGTGACGCCGACCGGAATTTGCAGGTCGTCGCTGTTGAAGCCGAACTTGTCCGCCTGCTCGATCATCTTCTGGTTGCCCAGGTCGGCGCTGATCTTGCCGAAAACGCTGTTGCAGGACCACTGGAGGGCCGCGCGCATCGAGACGTTGTCGCAGGGCATCGTCGTCTCGTTGGGCAGCGGCAGGTGCTGCGTGTCGGGCAGCGTCCAGCCCTTCGGCGAGTTCGTCTTCTCGTCGACGTCCTTGTAGAGGCCGTTCTCCAGCGCGGCGGCGGCCGTGACCACCTTGAACGTCGAACCGGGCGGGTAGGTCTCCCGCAGCGCCCGGTTGAGCATCGGCTTGTTCTTGTCGCTGGTGAGCTTCTTCCAGGCCTCGCCGTCGTTGGCCCCCGCGATGGTCGAGGGGTCGTACGACGGGGTCGAGGCGAGCGCCAGGATCTTGCCGGTGCGCGGGTCGAGGGCGGCCACGGCGCCCTTCTTGTTGCCCAGCCCCTTGAAGGCGGCCTCCTGGGCCTTGGCGTTGAGGGTGGTGATCACGTCACCGCCCTTCTTGCCCTTGCCGGTGATCATGTCGATCGTCCGGTTGAAGAACAGCCGGTCGTCGTCACCGACGAGGATCTTGTCCTCGACCTTTTCCAGCAGGCCGCCGTCGAACGCCTGCGAGCTCCAGCCGGTGACCGGCGCCCACATCTCGCCGTTCTTGTAGGTGCGCTTGTACTTGTAGTTGATGCCGTTGACTTCTTTGGAGCCGGTGATCTCCTGGCCGTCCACGATGATGTTGCCGCGCGGCTGGCTGTAGCGGGCGATCTGGACACGCGTGTTGTGCTTGTTGTTCTTGAGCTCGTCGGCCTGGACGAACTGGAGCCAGTTGCCGCGGATCATCAGCGCGAGGATGAGGAGTCCGCAGAAGATCGCGATCCGGCGCACGGGCTTGTTCACGGGCGGACCACCTGGGTCATTTCGGCGTCGGGATTCGTCACGGGGGTCGGCGCGGGCCGGCGGGCCGCGTCACTGATCTTCATCAGGATCGCCACCAGGGCCCAGTTGGCGATCACCGAAGAACCACCCTGCGCCATGAACGGCATGGTCATACCGGTCAGCGGGATCAGGCCCATGACGCCGCCGGCCACCACGAAGACCTGGATGGCGAAGGCACCGGACAGGCCGATGGCCAACAGCTTGCCGAACGGGTCGCGCGCGGCCAGGGCGGTACGGACACCGCGCTCCACGATCAGGCCGTAGATGAGCAGGATGGCCATCACACCGGCGAGGCCCAGCTCCTCGCCGACGGTGGCGAGGATGAAGTCGGAGTTGGCCGCGAAGCCGATGAGGTCCGAGTTGCCCTGGCCCCAGCCGGTGCCGGAGACACCGCCGGAACCGAAGGTCATCAGGGCCTTGGCGATCTGCTCGCTGGCCTGGGACTTGCCCCAGCCGGCGAACGGGTCGAGCCAGGCGTTCACACGGGCCTGCACATGGCTCTCGAAGGAGGCCACGCCCACCGCACCCGCGGCGGACATCAGCAGACCGAAGACGATCCAACTGGTGCGCTCGGTCGCGACGTAGAGCATCACGACGAACATGCCGAAGAAGAGCAGCGAGGTACCGAGGTCGGTCTCGAACACGAGGATGAGGATCGACACCGCCCAGACGGCGATGATCGGACCGAGGTCACGGCCGCGCGGCAGGTACATGCCCATGAAGCGCCGGCTCGCCAGGGCCAGCGCGTCGCGCTTCACCATGAGGTAGCCGGCGAAGAACACGGCCAGCACGATCTTGGCGAACTCGCCCGGCTGGATGGTGCCCAGACCCGGAATCTTGATCCAGATGCGGGCGCCGTAGACCGAGGGGAAGAACATCGGCGAGATGAGGAGGGCCAGCGACACCGCCATGGAGATGTAGGTGTAGCGCTGGAGGATCCGGTGGTCCTTGAGGAAGATCACCACCGCGACGAACAGGGCGATGCCGAGCGCCGAGAACAGCAGCTGGTTGGTGGCGGCCGGTGCGAACGCCGGGGACGCCTGGAGACGCTTCGACTGGTCCAGCCGCCAGATGATGACCAGACCCAGTCCGTTGAGGACCGTGGCCAGCGGCAGCAGCAGCGGGTCGGCGTACGGGGCGAACTTCCGCACCACCAGGTGGCCGACGCCGGCCAGCAGGCCGAGGCCCATGCCGTAGCCGAGCATGCCGGAGGGCATCTCGCCGTCCAGCGCCAGGCCCACGTTGGCGTACGCGAAACAGGGGAGGATCACGGCGAAGGCGAGCAGCAGCAACTCGGTGTTGCGCCGGCTCGGCTGGCCCGCCGTGCTGACGGTGGTGGTGTTGGTGTTCGGCATGGGTGAGATGGCTGACACGTCGCTGACCCCCTACAGCCTTACTGCTGGGAGCCGTTGCACTGCGCTGCCACTTTCTGCTCTTCCTCGCTGAGGGTGGGGCCGGGCGCCGGAGTGGGTGCGGCCTGGAGGGTGAGGCCCGACGCCGCGCCGGTCGGCGAGGGCGTGGGCTTGCCCGGGGTCGGCTTCCCGGCGTCGGGCTTGGCCGTCTCGGGCTTCTGGCTCTCGCGCTGCCGGCGCTCGGCCTTCTGCTGCTCGTCCTTCTTCTTGCAGGCGCTCGCCAGCGTGCCGAGGTCCTTGACCTTCTGCTCCGCCTGCGCGCGACTGCTCACCGGGATCGTGTCCTCCACCCGGCCGCGCTGGTCGACGGGCAGGTACTTGAGTTCGATCTCGGGGTGGTCCTGGTACAGCCTGCTGAGGCTGATCCAGGCGAGGTCCTGGTCGATGCCCTGGTAAAGGGCGACGTGGTCGTTGTCCTTGGCCGCCAGGTAGTACTGCGTCTGCGTCCACTGGTAGCCGCCGTACAGACCGCCGCCGACGACGCCGAGCACCACCGCGATGATCAGGGACCGCTTGACCCAGCCCCCGCGCCGGCGGGGCTTGCCGAGCTCCACGCCGCTCTCGTCGTACTCGTCGTGGAAGGCGCCGAACTCCCCGGCCGGCGCGCCGTCCCCGCCCGGCCCGCTGCCGGGCGGCCCGAAGCCGCCCGCCTGCTCCGGCGGCGGGGTGCGGCCCAGCTCGGACGCCCGGCCGGCCGGGGTCTGCATGGCGCCGTGGTCCCCCGCGGGGAACTGGTTCTCGGCGACCGCCCCGACGACCACCGGGGTGTCGCTGTGCTGCCGGCCGGCGAGGGTGTCGCCGCCGTCGACGTCCAGGACGTCCGCGACGATCACCGTCACGTTGTCCGGGCCGCCGCCGCGCAGGGCCAGCTCGATCAGCTCCTGGACCGTCTCCTGCGGGCCCTGGTAGCTCGCCAGCCGCTCCTCGATCGTCTCGTGGCTGACGACGCCGGAGAGGCCGTCGGAGCAGATCAGGTAGCGGTCGCCGGCCCGCACCTCGCGGATGGAGAGGTCCGGCTCGACGTGGTCGCCACTGCCCAGCGCGCGCATCAGCAGGGAGCGCTGCGGGTGGGTGGTGGCCTCCTCCTCGGTGATCCGGCCCTCGTCCACCAGCCGCTGCACCCAGGTGTGGTCCTGGGTGATCTGGGTGAGGACGCCGTCCCGCAGCAGGTACGCGCGGGAGTCGCCGACGTGGACGAGACCGAGCCGCTGACCCGTCCACAGCAGGGCGGTGAGCGTGGTGCCCATGCCCTCCAGCTGCGGGTCCTCCTCGACCATCACGCGCAACTGCTCGTTGGCGCGGTGGACGGCGGTGCCCAGCGAGGTGAGGAGATCCGAGCCCGGGACGTCGTCGTCCAGCGTCACCAGGGTGGAGATCACCTCGGAGCTGGCCACCTCGCCCGCGGCCTGGCCGCCCATGCCGTCGGCGATGGCGAGCAGCCGGGGGCCGGCGTAACCGGAGTCCTCGTTGCCTTCCCGGATCATGCCCTTGTGCGATCCGGCGGCGAAACGCAGTGTCAGACTCATGCGCACCTCGCCCGTCGGCTCCGGGTACAGCCCCTTGCCCACCTCGCTGCCCACCCTCCGGTCGTCATGGTCCTACTACTTCCGCAGCTCGATGACGGTCTTGCCGATGCGGATCGGCGCGCCGAGCGGGATCGGGGTCGGGGTGGTCAACCGGGTCCGGTCGAGATAGGTGCCGTTGGTCGACCCGAGGTCCTCGACGATCCAGCGGCCGTCGCGGTCGGGATAGATCCTGGCATGCCGGCTGGAGGCGTAGTCGTCATCCAGCACGATCGTCGAGTCGTGGGCGCGGCCGAGGGTGATGGTCTGGCCCTGCAGGGCCACGGTGGTGCCGGTGAGCGAGCCCTCCGAGATCACCAGCTTGGTGGGCGCGCCGCGGCGGCCGCGGCTCTCCGCGCGGCCGGCCCCCCGGCGCCCGCCGGACTGCTGGCGCTGCGGCGGCGGGGTGGCCTGCTGGGCCGCCCGCTGCGCCGGACGTCCGTCGCCGCCGCGGCGCGAACCGCGCGCGGTCACCCGCGTACCGAACAGATCACTGCGAATGACCTGCACGGCCACGATGACGAACAGCCACAGTACGGCGAGGAAACCCAACCGCATGACCGTGAGGGTCAGCTCTGACATTGCCCCCGCTTCACCCTTCGGCTTGCCGATAAACGATGGTGGTGCTGCCCACGACGATCCGTGAGCCGTCGCGGAGCGTAGCGCGCGTGGTGTGCTGCCCGTCCACGACGATGCCGTTGGTCGACCCCAGGTCCTGGATGGTCGCGGGGGTGCCGACCCGGATCTCGCAGTGCCTGCGGGAGACGCCGGGGTCGTCGATGCGTACGTCCGCCTCGGTGCTGCGGCCCAGCACCAGCGTCGGACGGGAGATCTGGTGCCGGGCACCGTTGATCTCGATCCAGCGCCGCGTCCGCTCCGCCGCGCCGGCTCCCGGCCCGCCCGCGCGGGGCTGGGGACGGGCCGCGCCGGGCGGCGGGGACGACGGCATGGGCGGGGCGCCCGCGGGCTGCGCGGGGTAGCCGCCGCCCTGGGTCGCGGGGGAGGGGGCGCCGCCGCCGTAGGAGGGCGCCTGGTGGGGCGGCCGGCCGTGCGCGGCGGGCGGCTCCTGCGACTCGCTGGAGGCCAGGGTGCGGCTGCGCACCCGGTAGAGCCCGGTGTCGAGGTCGTCCGCCTTCTCCAGGTGGACCTGGATGGTCCCCATGAAGGTGTACCGCTGCTGCTTCGCGTAGTCGCGGACCATGCCGGCCAGCTCGTCGCCCAACTGGCCGGAGTAGGGGCTGAGCCGCTCGTAGTCCGGGCCGCTCAGCTCCACGATGAAGTCGTTGGGAACGACCGTGCGGTCACGGTTCCAGATGGTGGCGTTGTTGTCGCACTCCCGCTGGAGTGCGCCCGCGATCTCCACGGGCTGGACCTCGGACTTGAACACCTTGGCAAAGGTGCCGTTCACGAGACCTTCGAGTCGCTGCTCGAAGCGCTTCAGTACTCCCACGGGGCACCTCCTTCCCTCGGTGACGCCTGTGATGCCCGGTGCCGTTCCTGTACTGCTTACTGATCGTATCCACGCGCCGGGAAAACGGCTGGTTCCCCTTCGGGGCCAGGAGTGACGAGTGTCGCCCCCGCGTCCGTGCCGCGTTCCCTTCGCGTTCCTTCGCGTTCCGTGCGTTCCGCGACGATCCGTGCGTTCCCGCGGATCCACCGGATCCGGCGCGGGATCCTCCGGCCGTCGCGGGATCCTCCACGGGGATCGTAGAGGCGCCCGGAGGCCAGTGTCCCGCAACCGGCGGGGTCCCCGCCGGTACCCCGGGGACCGGCCGGGGGCGGTCGGGGGGCGGCCGGCGGACAACGGGTGTGAAGACACCCTCCGGAGCGTGCTAATGTTCTGCATGTCGGAAGGCGGACGCACCGCGAACCGGACGAAAGTCCGGTAAGAGGGCGGAAGCCGGAAGACACACCCAATGCGCGGGTGGCGGAATAGGCAGACGCGCTGGATTCAGGTTCCAGTGCCCGAAAGGGCGTGGGGGTTCAACTCCCCCCTCGCGCACCGTGAGAACGGGCCTCGTCGTGAAAACGACGGGGCCCGTTCTTCTGTTTGTCCGGTGGCCGACGGTTTGCGCCGGTGGCCGGCCGGGACGCCGGGGCGTCCCCTGTGCCGTATCTCTCAGACCCTCCCGGTTCCCCGGGCGCTCTTGGCGGGCCGGGCGTCCGGTGTGGTGATCAATCCCCGTCCGCTCCCGAGGCGTTGTAGCGCAGCAGGTAGTCCGCGAAGCGGGCGAGATCGGCCTCGTCCCAGTCGGCCAGGCGGTGCTCGAAGGCGACGCGGCGGCTGGCCGCTACCTGGTCCAGGACCTCCGTGCCGCGGTCGGTGAGGTGCAGGACCTGTACCCGCTGGTCCTCGGGGTCGGCGCGGCGTTCGACGAGCCCCAGCCGCTCCAGGCCCGCCACCTGCCGGCTGACCGTGGACTTGTCGAGCAGGTAGTGCGCGGCGAGGTCGGTGGCCCGGCAGCCCCGCTGGTCCTGGAGGTGGGCGAGCAGGGTGTACGAGACCAGGGACAGCTCGGGGTGGAGGCGGGCCGCCGCGGCGCGGGCGCGGCGGGCGAAGGCGGTCAGCTCGCGCTGGATGGTGTCGAGGTGATCGGCTCGGTGTGACACGGGGCCCCTTCCTTCCATTTGGTTGTATAGTACAACTGAAGAGGAAGTTGTATAAGCCAACCATTTTTTGATCACCTGGAGAGGGGTGCCCATGAGGCCCGCGACGCGCGCCGCGCTCCGGCATGTACTGACCCACCTGCTCACGCCGCTGCTGATGTGCGTCGGCATGGGGCTCGCCTACCTCGGCGCGTTCGCCGACCCGACGCCGCACGACCTGCCGGTGGCGGTCGTCGGCTCCGGCGCGAGCGCCGAGCGGCTGGCCGGTGCGATCGAGCAGCGGTCCGGCGACAAGCTGTCCGTCCACACCGTCACCGACCGTGCCGCGGCCGTGCGGGAGTTGAAGGACCAGGACGTCTTCGGTGCCTATGTGCCCGACCGCCGGGCCCCGGAGCTGCTGATCGCCTCGGCGGGCTCGGACACCACGGCCTCGGCGGTGCAGAAGGTGTTCACGCCCGTCGCCGCCCGGCAGGGCGCCCCGCTGAAGGTGACGGACGTGGTGCCGCCGTCCGAGGGCGACCCGACCGGGCAGGGCATCTTCTTCCTGCTGGTCGCGCTGAGCATCGGCTCCTACGCCTCGGTGGCGGTGATCGGCGGAGCCGGCGGGGCGCTGGCGCTGCGGATCCGGGCGGTGCTGGCCGCCGTCACCTCGCTCGTGGTGAGCGTGATCGGCGTGGTGCTGGCGGGTCCGGTCTTCCACCTGGTGGATCACGGGCTCTGGGGGCTGTGGGGCCTGTCGTGGCTGTACTCGGCGGGTGTGCTCTTCGTCGGTACCGGTCTGCACACCTTCCTCAAGCGGTGGACCACGCTCGGCGTGATGGTGCTGTTCGTGATGCTCAACTTCACCAGCGCCGGCGGTGTCTTCCGGCCCGAGCTGCAGAACGGCTTCTTCGCCGGTCTGCACGGCTTCTGGAACGGCGCAGGCTTCGTCGAGGGCACCCGCAGCCTGGTCTACTTCGGCCACTCCGGACTGGGCGGCCATGTGACCACGCTGCTGGTCTGGCTGGTCGTGGGGCTCGCCGTGCTGGGTGCCGCCTGGGCGGTGGAGCACCGGCGGGGGGTCCGGGCCGCCGCGATCTCCGGGGATCGGGCGGGGTCCGGCCCGGAGGCCGAGGAGGAGATGGAGGAAGCCGTCGGCGTCTGAGGCGGGAGGGGGCCCGGAGCTCGTAGGCTGGGCGGGTGATGAATCCGGAGACCGACGTACCGGCCGGACCGGGCACCGAGCGGCTTGAACGCGCCGTGCGGGCGGCCGAGCAGGCGCTGATCGAGTTCGAGATCGCGGTGGAGACGTTCCGGGTGGAGGTGGAGAACTTCTCCCGGCTGCACCACCAGCGGCTCGGCCCCCTCTACGGGCGGCTGGACGAGCTGGAGGCGAGCATCGCCGAGGCCGTCGCCGCCCGCTCCGGCGACCCGGACGACCTCAAGCGGGCGCGTGAGGCGCGGGCGCTGGTGCAGCCGATGCCCGGCGTCGAGGAACTGCTCGGCGGGTGGATGGACTCCGACGGGCTGTCGCCCGAGGCGGGCGCCATGCTCACCGGGCAGCGCGTCCGGCCGCCCGAGCGGGTCCGGCCCAGCGACGCCTGTCGCAAGGCCTACCGCGAACTCGTCCGCCGGGCCCACCCCGATCTGGCCACGGACGAGGCGGAGCGGCGGCGGCGCGAGGAGTTCGTCGTCCGCGTCAACGAGGCCTACGCGGCGGGTGACGAGCCGCGGCTGCGCGAACTGGCCGAGGAGTGGGCCGCGGGGCCTGTCCCCGGGCAGCGGCGCCCGGACCGCGCCGAGGAGCTCTACGCCCGGCTGGAGTGGCTGGCCCGGCGCAAGGAACTGCTGGCCGAGCTGGCCGCCGAACTGGAGTCCTCGGCGATCGGCGCCATGATCAAGATGGCGCCGGAGGACCCCGACGGGCTGCTCGACGAGATCGCGGGCGGGCTGCTGGCGCAGATCGCCGAGCGCGAGACCCAGCTGGCCTCGCTGGTCGGGTAGCGTCGGGCCCATGATGTTTGGTTCCGGGGTTCCCACGGTCGAGGTCGGCGCGCTCGCGGCGGACGACTTCCTGCTGGACGTGCGCGAGGCCGACGAGTGGGAGGCCGGGCACGCCGAGACCGCCCTGCACATCCCGATGAGCGAGTTCACCGCGCGCTTCGACGAGCTCACGGAGCGGGCGCCCGACGGCGGGCGGATAAACGTGATCTGCCGCTCGGGCGGCCGCTCGGCCCAGGTGACCGCCTACCTGGTCCAGCAGGGCATGGACGCGGTGAACGTCGACGGCGGCATGCAGGCCTGGGAGGCCGCGGGGCGCCCCGTGGTGGCGTCGGGCGGGGCTCCGGGCACCGTGATCTGAGGCCGGGGCCTGCCCGCCCGTCGGCGGGCGGGTACGAGGCATCGCGGCTCCGGGGGCGCGGCCCGTGGGCCGTAGGCGCGAGGTGCGTGCCGTGGGCCGTAAGCCGTGGGGTACGTGCCGCGGTGTCGTGCCGTGGGCCGTAGGCCGTGGGGTACGTGCCGCGGTGTCGTGCCGTGGCGTATGTGCCGTCTGGCGTCTGCGCCGGGCGTGTGCCGGTCAGCGGTCGAAGTCCAGCTCCACCTCCTCCGTCACCGGCCGGGACTGGCACGCCAGGACGTATCCCGCCGCCAGCTCGTCGTCCTCCAGGGCGAAGTTGCGGTCCATGCGCACCTCGCCGGAGACCAGGAACGCCCGGCATGTGCCGCAGACGCCGCCCTTGCAGGCGTACGGCGCGTCGGAGCGGTTGCGCAGGACGGCCTCCAGCAGGGACTCGCCCTCGTGGACGGGCCAGCGGCCGCCGCGGCCGTCCAGGGTGGCGGTGACCGTGCCGCCGGTGGCCGCGGCGGCGGACCGGGACGGCGCCGGGGCGGACGGGCCGTCCTCGACGTGGAAGATCTCCTGGTGGACGCGGTCCCGGGACACTCCGAGGCCGTGCAGGGCCCGCTCGGCGGCCAGGACCAGCCCGTGCGGGCCGCACAGGAACCAGCCGTCCACCGAGCCGACCGGCAGCAGCGCGGGCAGCAGGCCGGCGAGCCGCCGCTCGTCGAGCCGTCCCGTGGCCGGGCCGGCCTGCCGCTCTTCCCGGGAGAGGGTCTGGACGACCTGGAACCGGCCGGGACAGCGGTCCTTGAGGTCGGCGACCTCCTCCAGGAACATCGTGGAGGCCGTGGTGCGGTCGCTGCGTATGAGGGTGAAGCGGGCCGTCGGTTCGCGGGTCAGCAGGGTCGTCGCGATGGACAGCACGGGAGTGATCCCGCTGCCGCCGACGATCGCGGCGAAGTGCCCGGGGCGTGGCTCCAGGACGAACCGGCCCGCCGGCGTCATCACCTCCAGCTCGTCGCCCGCCCGGAGCTCCTTGAAGGCGTAGGTGGAGAACGCGCCCCCGTCGACCAGCCGGACGCCGACCCGCAAGGTGCTCGGCCCTTCGGGGCCGGGGGCCTGTCCGCAGACGGAGTAGGTGCGGCGTATCTCCTCGCCTCCGGCGGTGTGGCGCACGGTCAGGTGCTGGCCGGGGGTGTGCCGGAAGGCGTCGCGGAGCCCGTCGGGGACGGCGAAGGTCACGGCGACCGCGTCGTCGGTGAGCGGTTCGACGGAGGCCACTCGCAGGCGGTGGAAGGCGCCGTGGCGGGCCGCTGCCATCAGTGCAACTCCTTGAAGTGGTCGAACGGCTCACGGCACGCCTCACAGCGGCGCAGGGCCTTGCAGGCGGTGGAGGAGAAGCGGCTGAGCAGCGTGGTGTCCGTGGAGCCGCAGTGCGGGCAGCGAATGGCGAGCCGGAGGGGTATGGGGCCGCCGGGGCCGGAGGGCCGTGGCGGGGCGACGCCGTACGCGGCGAGTTTGCGGCGGCCCTCGGCGCTGATCGCGTCGGTGGTCCAGGGCGGCGAGAGCACGGTGCGGACCTCGACGTCGGCGACTCCCTCGGCGTGAAGGACGCGCTGTATGTCGGCCGCCATGGCCTCGACGGCGGGGCAGCCGGTGTAAGTGGGGGTGAGGTCCACCTCCACCCGGCCGGGGGCCGTGACGCGCAGGTCGCGCAGGACGCCGAGCTCCTCCAGGGAGATGACGGGCAGCTCGGGGTCCGGGACGGCGCCGGCCAGCGCGCGGAGCCGCTCTTCCAGGGGCGTCAGGCCTTCGGCGGGCCGGGCCGGGGGCGCGGATCCGGTCACCATGACGCCCCCGGGTGGCTGCGGTGGAGGTGCTGCATCTCGGCGAGCATGCGGCCGAAGGGCTCGGTGTGGATGCCCTGGCGTCCGCCGCCCGCGGCCCAGGCGACCGACGTGGGACCGGTGGGGAGCTCCAGCGTGGCCCGCCGCACGGTCTGCCCGACGCGCTCCGTCCAGGCCGCGCGCAGGGCGTCGTGGTCGACACCGTCCAGGCCCTCCACGGGCCGGAACAGCTCGTCCGTGTACCGCCACAGGGCGTCCAGGGCCCGGCGCATCCGGTCGTGGCTCTCGGCGGTGCCGTCGCCGAGCCGCAGGGTCCAGTGCTCGGCGTGGTCGAGGTGGTAGGCGACCTCCTTGACGGCTTTCGCCGCCAGGGGGGCGAAGGGGCCGTCGCCCTCGGCGAGCCGGGCGTAGAGCAGGTACTGGTAGGCGGAGAAGTAGAGCTGGCGGGCGATCGTGTGGGCGAAGTCCCCGTTGGGCCGCTCGACCAGCTGGACGTTGCGGAAGTCGCGTTCCTCACGGAGATACGCCAGCGCGTCCTCGTCGCCGACGAGCGAGAGCAGGGTGCGGGCCTGGCCGAGCAGGTCGAGAGCGATGTTGGCGAGCGCGACCTCCTCTTCCAGGACGGGGGCGCGGCCCGCCCACTCACCCAGCCGGTGCGCGAGGACCAGGGCGTCGTCCCCGAGCGCGAGGGCGGCCGTGACGGGTACGGGCTCGGTGGCTGGGCCGGCGGCGGGTCCGGCAGCGGGTCCGGTGGGCGCCGGGGCGGTGGCGGGGTC
>NZ_JBPQTX010000159.1:0-16064 GCF_051386555.1 Streptomyces sp. URMC 126 | reverse complement strand
TGTGTATAAGAGACAGCGCCCAGCCCGGGCCCGCACACGCACGAGCCGCCCAGCGACTCCGCCCGCTTCGCCAGGTTCCGCAGGCCGCTGCGCCGGCCGCCCTCCGGGAGGCCGACCCCGTCGTCGGCCACGGTGAGGCGGACCGCCTCCCGGCCGTCGGGCAGCCGGGCCGTCGCGTCGACGACGACCTCGATGCGCGAGGCGTGCGCGTGCCGGAAGGCGTTGGAGAGCGCCTCCCGGAGCGCGGCGATGAGGTTCTTCCCCGTGCCCTCGCCCACCAGCGCGTCCACCGGGCCGAGGAAGTTCACGGAGGGCTGGAAGCCCAGCGGCACGGCGGCCGTGCCGACCTCCCGCAGGACGCGGGTGCGCAGCCCGGCGGGGGCCTCGGCCGGGCCCTGCTGGAGGGCGAAGATCGCGGTCCGGATCTCCTGGATGGTCGTGTCCAGCTCGTCCACGGCCTGCCCGACGGTCGTCCGTACCTCCGGCACCACGGCCCTGCGCCGGGCGCTCTCCAGCAGCAGGCCGGTGGCGAACAGCCGCTGGATGACCAGGTCGTGCAGGTCCCGGGCGATCCGGTCGCGGTCCTCGTAGACCGCGAGCCGTTCGCGGTCGCGCTGCGCCTCGGCGAGGACGAGCGCGAGCGCGGCCTGGGCGGCGAACTGCGCGGCCAGCGTCCGTTCGGTGGCCGTGTACCGGCGGGCGCCCCGGCGGCGCGGGATGGCGAGGGTGCCCAGCACCCGCCCGCCGCTCCGCAGCGGCAGCAGCATGCTCGGGCCGAAGCGCGGCGCCACCGCCGTGATCATGCGGGGGTCGGTGGCCGAGTCGTCGATGAACACCGGCTCCCCCGCGAGGAGCCGGGACACCACGGGACTGTGCGGCGGCATCACCGTGCCCAGCAGCCCCGACGGATCGTCGGCGGAGACGACCACTATCTCCAGCCCGCCCTCGCCGTCCGGCAGCAGCACGATCCCCGCGTCCGCCTCCGCGAGCCGGCGGGCCTGTTCGGCGACGACGGCGAGGGCGTCCTCGGCGTCGCCGCCGGAGAGCAGCGCGGTGGTGACGGCGACCGAGCCGTCGATCCAGCGCATCCGCTGCCGGCCCTGCTCGTAGACCCGCGCGTTCCCGATCGCGATGCCCGCCTCCGTGGCAAGGATCTTCACCATGTGCAGGTCGGCGACGCCGAACTCGCCTCCCCCGCGCTTCCCGGCGAGGTAGAGGTTGCCGAACACCTCGCCTTCGACGCGGATGGGGACGCCGAGGACGGCACCCGGGGTGCCGGTCGGGCCGGGGCCGCCCGCGTGCCGCAGCAGGGCGTCGAGGACCTCCCGGTCGGCGGCCGGTTCGCCGCCGTGAACGTCCGTTTCCTCGGGGAGGCCGTAGGTGACGAAGTCGGCGAGCCCCTCGCCGGACGGATCGGCGGCGCCGTTGACGGCGATGGCGGCGTAGCGGGCGCCGGCGAGTTCGGCGGCGGTCTCGGCGATCCGGTCGAGGGTGGAGTGCAGCTCGAGACCGGTGCCCACCGAGCGCATCGCCTCCAGCAGCTGCGGGACGCGGCCGGTGAGCTCGGTGGACATGCCCTGGAGGCCGCGGGTGGCCTCCGTGGCGACGGCCACCGGGTCCATCGGCCCGAACGGCGGGGTCGGGGGCGGGGTGCCGTCGGGTTCCTCGGTGGCGGACATAGGCAGAGCCTAATAAGTACCTTTTGCCAGGGAAAGCGGCGGATGCACCATGTCGTGACGCGCCGCGTCGCGTGCCACCGCGCGGGGGGAGACCGCGCCGTGACACACCAGCTCGTGCTCGGCCCGTTCGCGTTCCAGCATCAGACGGAACGTTCCGTCCGCCTCCGCGAGTTCCCGGTACGGCCCCCGCTGCACGATCCGGCCGGCGTCCAGGACGATCACCTCGTCCACCGCCTCCAGACCCGCCAGCCGGTGAGTGATCAGCAGGGTGGTCCGGCCCTCCGTCGCCGCCAGCAGATCCGCGGTGAGCGCGTCCGCCGTCGCCAGGTCGAGGTGCTCGGCAGGCTCGTCCAGCACCAGCACGGGGAAGTCGGCCAGCAGCGCCCGGGCCAGCGCCAGCCGCTGCCGCTGGCCGCCGGAGAGCCGGGCACCGTGCTCGCCGACCGGCGTGTCGAGCCCCTGGGGCAGGGAGTCCACCCACTCCAGCAGGCGCGCGTCGGCCAGCGCCCGGCGCAGCCGCACGTCGCTCGCGCCGGGGCGCGCGAGGCGCAGGTTCTCCCGCAGGGAGCTGTCGAAGATGTGCGCGTCCTGGGCGCACAGCCCCACCAGCCGCCGGACCGCGTCACCGTCCGTCCGCGCCGCGTCCCGGCCCGCGAGGGTGTACGCGCCGGACTCGGCGTCCAGGAAGCGCAGCAGCACCTGGGCGAGGGTCGTCTTGCCGGCCCCGGACCGGCCGACGACGGCCACCCGCCGCCCGGCGGTCAGCTCCAGGCCGACCTCCCGCAGGGCGGGGGCGTCACCGCCGGGGTACCTCGCGGTGATCCCGGTCAGCCGCAGTGGGAAGGGGGACGGAGGGGCCGGTTCCGTCCCGTCGCGCACCGGCTCCGGAGCGTCCAGCACCTCGTACACCCGCTCCGCGGAACGGCGGACGCGCTGCCGGTGCCGGACCGCGAGCGGCAGCCCCGTCACCGCTTCGAACGCGGCGAGCGGCAGCAGGACGACGACGGCCAGCCGCACCCCGTCGAGGCGCCCGTCGTGCACGGCCGCCACGCCCGCCCACGCCGCGCCCGCCACGGTCAGCCCGCAGGCCAGGGCCGTCAGGCCGGCCCCGAGCGCGGTGGCGGCGGCGGCCCGGCGGGCGATGCCGGTCAGGACGGCGTCCGCCCGGCGCAGCCGCGCCAGCCGGGCGGGCAGCGCGCCCGCGACCGTCAGTTCGGCCGTACCGGCCAGCAGATCCACCACCTGGGCGGACAGCGCGCCGCGCGCCGGTGCCAGCCGCCGCTCCGCGCGGCGCGCCACGGCCGCCGAGAGCAGCGGTACGGCGACGCCCGCGGTCAGCAGGCCCGCCGCGAGCACCGCGCCCGCCTCCGGCAGCAGCCAGGCGGTGAGGCCCACGGAGGCCGCGCCGACGAGGACGGCCGAGCCGAGCGGCAGCAGCCACCGCAGGAAGTAGTCCTGGAGCGTGTCCACGTCGGAGACCAGCCGGGACAGCAGGTCGCCGCGGCGGACGTCGCGCAGCCCGGCGGGGGCCAGCCGCTCCAGCCGGCGGTAGACGGAGACCCGCAGCCCGGCCAGGGCCCGCAGGACGGCGTCGTGCGAGACCAGGCGTTCGGCGTAGCGGAAGACCGAGCGGCCGATGCCGAAGGTACGGGTCGCCGTCACGGCGACCATCAGGTAGAGGACGGGCGGCTGTTGGGAGGCGCGCGAGATCAGCCAGCCGGAGACCGCCATCAGGCCGGTGGCGCTGCCGAGCGCCAGGCTGCCGAGGAGGAGGGCGAGCAGGAAGCGCGGCCGGAAGGGGCGGCCTTCGGCGCGGACCCGGGTGAGGGGGGAGGCGGCGGGGGTTGGAGGTGTCGCCGCCCCCCGGTGCGGGGCGGCGGCGGGTCGCCGCTTCCCCGCCACCGCGGATACGGGCTCCTCGCCCGCGGTGAGCGGCGGCCGGGTCTCCCCCGCCTCCGGCTCGGCGGATCCCGCCGCCCCGGCCGCCGGTTCCAGGCGGACCACCCGGTCCGCCACCGCCAGCAGCGCGGGCCGGTGGACGACGAGCAGCACCGTCCGGCCGACGGCCAGGCGGCGGACGGCCTCGACGACGGCCGCCTCCGTCTCGCCGTCCAGACCGGCGGTCGGCTCGTCGAGCAGCAGGACGGGCCGGTCGGCGAGGAACGCCCGCGCCAGAGCCAGGCGTTGGCGCTGACCGGCCGACAGACCGGCACCGTCCTCGCCGAGGCGGGTGTCAGTGCCGTGGTGCAGCATGGAGACGAAGTCGAGGGCACCCGCGGCGCGGAGTGCCTCACGCACCTGTGCGTCGGTGGCGTCCGGCCGTGCCAGCCGGACGTTCTCGGCGACCGTGCCGGCGAAGAGATGAGGCCGTTGCGGGACCCAGGCCACCTGGTCCCGCCAGCTTTCGGGGGAGAGCGATGACAGATCCGTACCGCCGACCGACACCCGCCCGCTCGTGGGGCGGGCGAAGCCGAGGAGCACGTTCAGCAGGGTCGACTTGCCGGCTCCGCTGGGGCCCGTCAGGGCCACCGTCTCCCCGGGCCGCACCTCGAACGAGGTCTCGGCCAGGGACGGCCGCTCCCGGCCGGGGTGGCGGACCACCAGCCGGTCCACCGTGAGCAGCGCGCCGCGGGCGTCGGGCGCGGGCGCGGTGCCCGCCGCGGGCGGCGCGGTCTCCAGCACGGCGAAGACGCGGTCGGCGGCGGCCAGGCCCTCCGCCGCCGCGTGGTAGTGGGTGCCCACCTGACGGAGCGGGAGGTACGCCTCCGGGGCCAGGACAAGCACCAACAGGCCGGTGTAGAGGTCGAGTTCGCCGTGCACGAGCCGCATGCCGATGCCGACCGCGACCAGGGCGACGGAGAGGGTGGACAGCAGCTCCAGGGCGAAGGAGGAGAGGAAGGCGACGCGCAGGGTGCGCAGCGTCGCGCGCCGGTAGTCGGAGGTGATCGCGCGGATCGACTCGGCCTGGGCCTTGGCCCGGCCGAAGACCTTCAGCGTGGGCAGCCCCGCGACGACATCGAGGAAGTGCCCGGAGAGCCGCTCCAGCAGGCGCCACTGGCGGTCCATCCGGGACTGGGTGACCCAGCCGATGAGGGCCATGAACAGCGGGACGAGGGGGAGGGTGAGGACGATGACGAGGGCCGAGATCCAGTCGGCGGTCGCGATCCGGGCGAGGACGGCGACGGGCACCACGGCCGCGAGACCGAGCTGGGGCAGATAGCGGGCGAAGTAGTCGTCCAGCGCGTCGACGCCCCGGGTCGCCAGGGTGGTCAGCTCGCCGGTGTTCACCGCGCCCGGGCCGAGCCGCGCCGCGTGGCCCAGCAGCCGGGTGCGCAGCCGGGACTTGACCGCGGCGCTCGCCCGGTGCGCGGCCAGCTCGGTGAGCCAGGCGACCAGGGCCCGGCCGGCCGCCGTGGCGGCCAGCAGGGCCAGGGGGACGGCCAGGTCGCCGGCCGAGCGCCCGTGCCGGAAGGCGCCCGTGACGGTCTCGGCGATCAGCATGGCCTGGGCGACGACCAGGCCGGCCCCGGCCAGCCCGAGGAGTACCGAGGCGGCCAGGAAGAACCGGGTCGCGGACGCGTGACGGAGGAGCCGGGGGTCGACGGGCTTCATGGCTGCCGGTCCTCTAGTGCGCCGCGGGGATGTGCTGGGTGCCGATCCGCTTGCGGAACACCCAGTACGTCCACGCCTGGTAGGCCAGGACGACGGGCGTCATAAAGCCCGCCACCCAGGTCATGATCTTCAACGTGTAGGGGCTGGAGGCCGCGTTGGTGACGGTGAGGCTCCACCGGGCGTCGGTGGAGGAGGGCATGACGTCCGGGAAGAGGGCGAGGAAGATCATGGCGAAGACCGCCACGACGGTCAGCCCCGACAGGCCGAACGCCCAGCCCTCCCGGCCGCGCCGGTTCATGACCAGCGCGGCGGTCAGGGCGGCCACGGCCACGACGAGCGCGGGCAGGCTGCGGCCGTTGCCGGACTCGGCCTGCGTCCAGCCCAGGAAGGCCACCGCGAGCGCGCCCGCCGCCAGGCCGGAGACCCCGGCGAACCGCCGTGCCCGCACCCGGATGTCGCCGACCGTCTTGAGCGCGGCGAACAGCGCCCCGTGGAAGGTGAAGAGGACGAGCGTGAGCAGACCGCCGAACAGGGCGTACGGGCTCAGCAGATCGAGGAGGCCGCCGGTGTAGTTCTTGTCCGGGCCGATCGGCACACCGCGCACGATGTTCGCGAAGGCCACCCCCCAGAGGAAGGCGGGGAGCGCGGAACACCAGAAGATGGCGTGCTCCCAGTTGCGCTGCCAGCGCTCCTCGGGGCGCTTGTGGCGGTACTCGAAGGCGACACCGCGCACGATCAGGCAGACCAGGACGGCGAGCAGCGGCAGGTAGAAGCCGCTGAAGAGGGTGGCGTACCAGTCCGGGAAGGCGGCGAACGTCGCGCCGGCGGCGGTGATCAGCCAGACCTCGTTGGCGTCCCAGACGGGACCGATGGTGTTGATCAGGACGCGGCGTTCGGCGCGGTCCCGGGCCAGCGCCTTGGTGAGCACGCCGATGCCGAAGTCGAAGCCCTCGAGGAAGAAGTAGCCGGTCCACAGGACGGCTATCAGCAGGAACCAGAAGTCGTGGAGGTGCATGGTCGGTTCTCCGTTCTCCGCCGGCCGCTCAGTAGGCGAAGGTCATCGGCTTGTCGGCGTCCTCGGCGGCCCCGGCGGCCCCGTCCGGGGCGCCGGGCCCGCCGGACGGGAACCGCAGGCGGGGGTCCTTCGCCGGGGGCTTCTCGTCCGTGTCCGGTCCGGCCTTGGCGTACTTGGTGAGGAGCCTGACCTCGACCACGGCGAGCACCGCGTACAGCGCGGTGAAGACCGCCATGGAGGTGAGCACCTCGCCCTGGCCGACGCCGGGCGACACCGCGTCGCCGGTCTTCATCAGGCCGTAGACGGCCCAGGGCTGGCGGCCCATCTCGGTGAAGATCCAGCCGAAGGAGTTGGCGATCAGCGGGAAGCCCATGGTGAGGATGCCGATCCGCCAGGACCACTTGGTGAGGAAGGGGTTCATCTCACGGGTCCTGGTGAGCATCAGCCGCGGGATCTCGTCCTCGCCGACGCGGTACTCGGGGGCGAGCCAGAACTTCTTGCGCGTCGTCCAGAGTCCGACGAGGCCGGCGGCGAAGGACGTCATCCCGAACCCGATCATGAGGCGGAAGCCCCAGAAGGTCATGAAGATGCTGGGAATGTAGTCGTCCGGGCTGCCGCCGTAGAGCGCCGCCTCCTTGGCGGCGGTGTCCTTGATGCCGGGGACGGTCTCGGTGAAGTTGTTGTGGGCGAGGAAGGAGAGGAGGCCGGGTATCTCGATCTCGACGCTGTTGTGCCCCTTGGACACGTCACCGACCGCGAAGACCGAGAAGGGCGCGGGCGACTGGCTCTCCCAGAGGGCCTCGGCGGCGGCCATCTTCATCGGCTGCTGCTCGAACATGACCTTGCCCAGCTCGTCACCGCTGATCGCGGTGCCCATGCCGGCGATCACCGCCACGACGAGGCCGACGCGGAGCGAGGCGAGCATCGCGGGAAGCTGCTTCCGCTGCTTCTCGCCGAGCTCCTCGCCCCTGATCCGCTTGCGCTTGGCGCGCCACAGGTGGAAGGAGGAGATACCGACGATGAAGGCGGCACCGGTGAGGAACGCGGCGGTCAGGGTGTGGAAGACGACCACCATGGTGGTGTTCTGGGTGAGGACGGCCCAGATGTCGGTGAGCCGCGCCTTCCCGGTCGCCTTGTCGACCGCGTAGCCGACGGGGTGCTGCATCCAGGAGTTGGCGGCCAGGATGAAGTACGAGGACAGGACCGTGCCGAGGGCGACGATCCAGATGCACGCGCAGTGGATCTTCTTGGGCAGCTTGTCCCAGCCGAAGATCCACAGACCGATGAACGTCGACTCGAAGAAGAACGCCAGCAGCGCCTCCATCGCGAGCGGTGCCCCGAAGACGTCACCGACGAAGCGGGAGTAGTCCGACCAGTTCATGCCGAACTGGAACTCCTGCACGATGCCGGTGACCACCCCCATCGCGATGTTGATCAGGAAGAGCTTCCCCCAGAACTTGGTGGCGTGGAAGTACTTCTCCTTGCCCGTACGCACCCAGGCCGTCTCCAGACCCGCGGTGATCGCCGCCAGGCTGATCGTGAGGGGGACGAAGAGGAAGTGGTAGACGGTGGTGATGCCGAACTGCCAGCGCGCCAGCGTCTCCGGCGCCAGAGCCAGGTTCACTCGGTCCCTCCTTGCGTCTTGCGTCGCCGGCACCCCGTACCGGCGCTTCACCGACGCTGCCCGTCGGCGTTTCGCCCCGCTATGCCCGGGTGAAAGGGCACATAAAGGACGAGCTTGTGAACGCGTTCACATTCACAAGCAATTATGACGCACATGCTTTTCGGACAAGCAGCGGGGGTACCCCCTTCGGCTCTTGCGCTCGGCGCGCGGAGCTCACCACACTGCGGCTCCGACCCCACAAATCTCAGAGGCAACATCAGTCACAGCCGCCCGGCGCTCCGGCGCCGGGAACGCGAAAGCGCCGCGCACCCCCGGCAGGGGTACGCGGCGCCGGAAGGCCGGACGACCGGGAGGAGGCCCGGGGCGAAGGGGCGCCTAAAGCCCCATCTCCTCGCGGAACTCCCCGGCCACCTTCAGGAAGATCGTGTTGGCGTCCGTCTCGCCGATCGTGATGCGCACCCCGTCCGGCGCGAACGGCCGCACGACCACGCCCGCCCGCTCACAGGCCGCCGCCAGGGCCTCCGAGTGCTCGCCCAGCCGCAGCCAGACGAAGTTCGCCTGCGTCTCGGCGAGCGGCCACCCCTGCGCCAGCAGCCCCTCGACCACCCGCTCGCGCTCGGCCACCAGCGCGTCCACCCGCTCCCACAGCTCCTTCTCGCTGCGCAGCGAGAGGATGGCGGCCTCCTGCGCCACCTGCGTCACACCGAACGGGACCGCGGTCTTGCGCAGCGCCGCCGCGACCGGCTCGTGCGCGATGGCGAAGCCGATCCGCAGCCCGGCCAGCCCGTACGCCTTGGAGAAGGTCCGCAGCACACAGACGTTGGGGCGGGTCCGGTAGAGGTCGATGCCGTTGGGCACGTCCGCGTCCCGGATGAACTCGATGTACGCCTCGTCCAGCACCACCAGGACGTCGGAGGGCACCCGGTCCAGGAAGGACTCCAGCTCCGCGCGGCGGAGCACCGTACCGGTGGGGTTGTTGGGGTTGCAGACGAAGATCAGCCGGGTCCGCTCGGTGATCGCGGCGGCCATCGCGTCCAGGTCGTGCCGGTCGTCCTCGGTCAGCGCGACCGGCACCGGGGTGGCGCCCGCCACCTGGACGATGATCGGGTATGCCTCGAAGGAACGCCAGGGGAAGATCACTTCGTCACCGGGGCCGGCCGTGGCCTGGACGAGCTGCTGGGCGACGCCGACCGAACCCGTGCCGGTCGCCAGGTGGGTGACGGGCACGTCGAAGTGGTCCGCGAGCTCGGCCATCAGCCCGGCGCAGGCCATGTCCGGGTAGCGGTTGAGCTGCCCGACGGCCGCCACCGCGCCCTCCAGCACGCCGGGCAGCGGCGGGTACGGGTTCTCGTTGGCGGACAGCTTGTAGGCGACCGGCCCGCCCTTCGCGGCCGGCCGGCCGGGCTTGTAGGTGGGGACGTCGTCCAGGGCCGGACGCAGCCGGGGGGTCTTCTCGGTCACCGCGGGTCCTCCTCCGCATCCCGTGCGCATCCGGCCACCCGGGAATCCGCACTTCTCAGCACACGTGGGGCACGTGGGCACGTAAACCGGCGCACAGGCCGGCGGCGTCCCCGTGGCACCGCCGCGTGGACGCGAATACTGCACACCTTATGAGGATTGCCCCGGGTGGCGTCCAGAGTCGCGGGCGCGCCAGTCCGATGAGCGCGCGCCGTGGCGGGCGCCCTGGCGCGCGTCCCCCGTGAAGGTGAGTTGAGACCTCTTCGAGACCTGACACCTTCATCAGACGTAGATATGCCAGGGGCCAACGGTTCACTGTGACGCGGAACAACCACCTCTACTTCCAAGGTCATTGACCGGTTTTGGGCATGCAGAAACGTACCTGTCAACTCCGAAATGTGGGCCCCCGCCCGGGCACCGGCCGAGCCCTACTATCGGCTCGCCATGACAGCAGCAGGGAAGCACCAGGTGAGCCGGACGGAAACCGCCCGGCGAGGCACCCGGCAGGGACGGGCGGGCATCCGCGATGTCGCCGCCGCCGCCGGTGTCTCGATCACGACCGTCTCCGACGCGCTCAACGGCAAGGGCCGGCTGCCGGACGCGACCCGCCGCCACGTCCGCGAGGTGGCCGACCGGCTGGGGTACCGGCCGTCGGCGGCCGCCCGCACCCTCCGTACGGGCAAGTCGGGCCTGATCGGTCTGACCGTGACCACATACGGGGATGAACCTTTCACCTTCACCGAGTTCGCCTACTTCGCCGAGATGGCCAGAGCCGCCACCTCCGCCGCGCTCGCCCGCGGCTACGCCCTGGTGATCCTGCCGGCGACCTCGCGGCACGACGTCTGGTCCAACGTGGCCCTGGACGGCACGGTGGTGATCGACCCGTCCGACCACGACCCCGTCGTCTCCGAGCTGGTCCGGCAGGGCATCCCCGTCGTCTCCGACGGCCGCCCCGCCGGCACGCTGCCCGTGACGGCCTGGGTGGACAACGACCACGAGGCGGCCGTCCTGGGCATCCTCGACCACCTCGCCGCCGCCGGCGCCCGCCGGATCGGCCTGCTCACCGGGACGTCCACCGACACCTACACCCGTCTGTCCACCCACGCCTACCTGCACTGGTGCGAGCGGAGCGGGCAGGACCCGGTGTACGAGGAGTACCCCGCGCACGACCCGTGCGCCGGCGCGGTGGCCGCCGACCGGCTGCTCGCCCGCCCGGACCGCCCGGACGCGGTGTACGGCCTCTTCGACCCCAACGGCACCGACCTGCTGGCCGCGGCCCGCCGCTACGGCCTGCGCGTCCCCGACGACCTGCTGCTCGTCTGCTGCAGCGAGTCGACGGTCTACGCCACCACCGAGCCGCCGATCACCACCCTCTCCCTCAAGCCTCGGCGGATCGGCACGGCCGTGGTGCAGCTGCTGATCGACGCGATCGAGGGGCTGGACCACGGGCGGCCGGTGGAACAGGTCATATCCACCGAACTGATCATCCGGACCTCGTCCGAGCGGCTCCCGCCGCGCGGGGCGGTCGGCGCGCCGCGGGGCCCGGCCGACGGATGACCCGCCGGGGCGGAGCGGTGTCCCCTCCGGACGGCCCGCCGGGGCGCCCCGACCGGTCCCGTCAACCCCGCTCCCTCTATGGGTCACCACACACGAGCACCTCGACAAGAGGGAACGAAACCGGCAATACCCGCCAAAACACCGGCGATCGCGGGTTCCGTCCCCGATTGACGGCCCCTGGTGCGTCACAAGCCGCGACGGTCATTCCTATGATGGGCGCACGACACCACGGGCCGCCATGACCAGGCAGGGTCCACAAGGTGCACTGCGGCGCGACGGTGGAGGGGTCGATGGCTCAGGGGGCCGGACAGGGACCTGCGGGACGGACCACGGAGGCGATGTCGCCCTACCCGGGGTACGCCGCTCCCCCTCCCCTGCCCGGGTACACCCATCCGCTGCCTCCCCCGCACCTCGGCGCGGAGGAGCACGGACACCACCCGGGCACGGAGGACCACGGACACCACCTCGTCGCGGAGGACCACGGACACCACCTCGGCGCCGAGGACCACGGCCACCTCGACGGCTACACGCCCACCGAGCGCGACCTGCCGGTCATCGAGCCCCTGCCGGGCCGGCCGTACGGCGGCGAGGTGCCCCACGACGTCCCGACCGTCGAGCTGACGCCGATCACCGCCCCGCAGCACCACCCCGTCCCCGGCGGCCCGGGCCCGCTGTACGTCGTCGGCGACGTCCACGGCTACCTGGACGAGCTGTACGCGGCGCTCGCCGCCCAGGGCATCGTCGACGCGCACGGCCACTGGGCGGCCGGCAACACCCGCCTGTGGTTCCTCGGCGACTTCACCGACCGGGGCCCCGACGGCGTCGGCGTCATCGACCTGGTCATGCGGCTCTCCGCCGAGGCCGCGGCGGCCGGCGGCTACTGCAAGGCGCTCATGGGCAACCACGAGCTGCTGCTGATCGGCGCCAAGCGGTTCGGCGACACCCCCGTCAACTCGGGCGCCGGAACGGCCTCGTTCCAGGCGGCCTGGCTGCTCAACGGCGGCCAGCGCACCGACATGGAGCGGCTGGAGGACCACCACCTCCAGTGGATGTCGCGGCTCGACGCGATGGCGGAGGAGGACGGCCACCTGCTCGTCCACTCCGACACCACCGCCTACCTGGAGTACGGCGACTCGATCGAGGCGGTCAACGACGCGGTGACCGAGGCGCTCCAGCGCAACGACCCCGACGAGTGCTGGGACCTGTTCCGCAAGTTCACCAAGCGCTTCGCCTTCCGCGACGAGGCGGGCTCCACCGCCGCCCGCGAGCTGCTGGAGACGTACGGCGGGAGCCGCGTGGTGCACGGCCACAGCCCCATCCCGTACCTCCTCGGCGAGGTCCCCGGCGAGGACGCCGACGGCGAGGAGAGCACCCCGGTCGTGGAAGGTCCGCACCTTTACGCGGACGGCCTGGCCCTCGCCATGGACGGCGGCGTCACCATGGCCGGAAAACTGCTGGTCGTGCAACTGCCACTCGCCGACTGAGGATTATCGGACCGGTTCATGGGCAGATAGGGAAACCCACCGCCGCGGGGGAATTCGCGAAACGCACTGTCACCCCGCGCCGGTGCGGCTCTACCATCGGCTTATCCGTAGCAGGCTCTCCTCCGTTTTCCGCCCCATGCAGGCGCCGTCGGCGCCAAGGGCCCTACGGAGCATCGGGGGATGCACATGAACAGCGCTCCGCATCTGCTGGCCGAGGACCGCCCGGAATTCGAGCGGGTCCTGGACCTGGCGCTGCGCTCAGCGGACCGGGATCCGGAGATCAGCGCACTGATCGCCGCGGAAGGACGGCGACTCGACACCGAACAGCTGCGCATCGCGGCCCTCCGGGCCATAGCCGTCATTTCGGCGCCCGCTCTGACGGAATACCGGAATTACGTCAGGGCGCGTGAGGAACTGCGCCACCGTTCCGCCACGGTCGGTTCCCGGACCGGAGGCACGGGCGGCGGCCGCCGCGAGCCGGACGGTCCCGCCGGCCCCGGCGCGGGCCCCGATCGCGGCACGCCCGCCCCGGGAGCGGGCGCGGGGGCCGTGCTCACGGTGCTGGCCCCGCTCCTCGCCGGGATCGCCGCGTTCCTGTTCCTCCTCATCGGCTACGCGCTCAAGGCGGTCGGCACCGAGGGCTCGGTGGCCCGGCCGATGGTGACCGCCGGCTGGTGGTTCGCCGGCCTGACAGCGGCCGGGGCGCTGATCGCCATGGGCGCACTGCTGCTCACGGCGTTGCGCAACGGCCGCCCGGGCGCCCCCGGAACCGGAGCGTCCGGAGCCGGTACCGCCCTCGCGTCCCGCCCGTCCCGGCCGGCGGACGTCGACCGGGCCCGGGACGCGTGGCACGAGGCGCTGCTCCACCGCGGGGTCCTGCCGTTCCTGCGCGAGGCCCTGGCCGACGCACCCGTGGAGCCCGACTCCTCGTACGTCCCCGGGCCGCGGGACGGCGGGGGCCGCACCTCGCGGCTCGGCTTCTCCAGCCCGGGCTTCTCCAGCCACGAGGAGCAGCCCGGCCCCCACCTCCGGCCCCGCTTCACCAGCCCGGACTTCACCGGCCCGGAGTTCGGGGGCTCGGACGGGCGGGAGTGAGGGGCCGAGCCCCGCGCCGCTCCCGTCACCCCGCCGGCAGGGCGTCGCCGCGCCCGGGGAAGGAACCCCGGGGCAGCGCGAGTTCGGCGGGGCGGGGCGCTCCAAGCGGACCGGGGCGCACCGCCCCGCCGCCGTCAGTCGGCGAGCGGCAGGTACACCCGGTTGCCGGCCGCGGCGAACTCCTCCGACTTGGCCCGCATCCCCGCCTCGATGTCGGTCGCGCCCAGGTCGCCGCCGTGCTCGCGGCGAATGTCCTGGGAGATCTTCATCGAGCAGAACTTCGGTCCGCACATGGAGCAGAAGTGCGCCGTCTTCGCCGGTTCCGCGGGCAGCGTCTCGTCGTGGAAGGCGCGGGCGGTGTCCGGGTCGAGGGCCAGGTTGAACTGGTCCTCCCAACGGAACTCGAACCGTGCGTCGGAGAGGGCGTCGTCCCACTCCTGCGCGCCGGGGTGGCCCTTGGCGAGGTCCGCGGCGTGCGCGGCGATCTTGTACGTGATGACGCCGGTCTTGACGTCGTCGCGGTCCGGCAGGCCCAGGTGCTCCTTGGGCGTGACGTAGCAGAGCATCGCCGTGCCCCACCAGGCGATCATCGCCGCGCCGATGCCCGAGGTGATGTGGTCGTACGCCGGGGCGACGTCGGTGGTCAGCGGGCCGAGGGTGTAGAACGGCGCCTCCTCGCAGATCTCCTGCTGGAGGTCGATGTTCTCCTTGATCTTGTGCATCGGGACATGGCCCGGGCCCTCGATCATCGTCTGGACGTTGTGCCGCTTGGCGATCGTGTTGAGCTCGCCCAGCGTGCGCAGTTCGGCGAACTGGGCCTCGTCGTTGGCGTCCGCGATCGAACCGGGGCGGAGGCCGTCGCCGAGGGAGTACGTCACGTCGTAGGCCGCGAGGATCTCGCAGAGCTCCTCGAAGTTCTCGTACAGGAACGACTCCTTGTGGTGCGCCAGGCACCAGGCGGCCATGATCGAGCCGCCGCGGGAGACGATGCCGGTCTTCCGGCGCGCGGTGAGCGGGACGTAGCGCAGGAGCACGCCGGCGTGGACGGTCATGTAGTCCACGCCCTGTTCGGCCTGCTCGATGACCGTGTCCTTGTAGATCTCCCAAGTGAGTTCCTCGGCCTTGCCGTCCACCTTCTCCAGCGCCTGGTAGAGCGGCACGGTGCCGATGGGGACGGGGGAGTTGCGGAGGACCCACTCACGGGTGGTGTGGATGTTGCGGCCGGTGGAGAGGTCCATCACCGTGTCGGCGCCCCAGCGGGTGGCCCAGGTCATCTTCTCGACCTCCTCCTCGATGGAGGAGGTGACGGCCGAGTTGCCGATGTTGGCGTTCACCTTGACCAGGAACTTCTTGCCGATGATCATCGGCTCGATCTCGGGGTGGTTCACGTTCGCCGGGAGGACGGCCCGGCCGGCCGCGATCTCCTCGCGGACCGTCTCCGGGGAGACGTTCTCCCGGAGGGCGACGTACTCCATCTCCTCGGTGATCTCCCCGCGCCGCGCGTACGCGAGCTGGGTCACGGCGGTGCCGGACCGTCCCCTACGGGGCAGGCGGGGGCGGCCGGGGAAGACGGCGTCGAGGTTCTTCAGCCCGCCGCGCGGCGAGGTGTGCTTGATGCCGTCGTCCTCCGGGCGCATCGGGCGGCCCGCGTACTCCTCGGTGTCACCGCGACCGATGATCCAGTTCTCGCGCAGCGGGGGCAGGCCCCGGCGGACGTCGGTGACGACGTCCGGGTCGGTGTAAGGGCCCGAGGTGTCGTACAGCTGCACGTCCCGCCCATTGGTGAGGTGCACCCGGCGCACCGGGACCCGGAGGTCGGGGCGGGAGCCGGTGACGTAGTCCTTGTGCCAGCCGATCCGCTCGGCGCGGCCGGTGCCTTCCGCCGCCGGCCGCGTGGTGGACGGGTCGGCGGACATGCGTGCGTCCTGCGAGGTCATCAGACCGTAACTCCCTACGCCGGCATTACCCGGTAACAGGTTCAGCGGTCGACGCAGCGGCTTCCGTACCGATCGTACGGAGGTCAGCGCCCTCTCAGCCCGGTGCTCCGAGCTCCCGCGATTGCAAAGGTGGCACAACGCTAGCGCCTTCCGGCGCCGGAGTGCCAGGGGGGCTTGCGATGATCGGGCGATGACCCCCAGCGACGCCGTTCCCCCGCCCCGGCCGCCCTCGACCCCGCCGGAATCCGGCCATGGTCACGGACGCGGCAACCCCGGCGGGCCCGGAGGGCGACGTCGTGGGCGCAGGCGCCGGGGCGATTCCGGCCCCGCGCTCGGCTCCGGGCACCAGCACGGCCACGGGCACGGCCACG
This sequence comes from Streptomyces sp. URMC 126, assembly GCF_051386555.1. Taxonomy (NCBI): domain Bacteria; kingdom Bacillati; phylum Actinomycetota; class Actinomycetes; order Kitasatosporales; family Streptomycetaceae; genus Streptomyces; species Streptomyces sp. URMC 126. The sequence continues at coordinate 232 of NZ_JBPQTX010000159.1, read as the reverse complement.
GTCATCACGGGCACAGCCATGGACACGGCCCCGCCGCCCCCGTCTCCGACCGCCTGCGCAAGGTGATCGCGGCGGTGCTGATCCCGTTCGCGGCGGCGGTCCTCACGGGGCTGGTGGTGCTCTGGCCGGGGGACGCCTCCTCGCACCGCCCCTCCGGTCTCGGGCCGGACCGGCACACGGAGGCGGGGCGGGTGGTGAAGCTGGAGGAGGTGGCCTGCGCGGGGAGCGGGGG
>NZ_JBPQTX010000158.1:0-16066 GCF_051386555.1 Streptomyces sp. URMC 126 | reverse complement strand
CGCCACCTCCCCTCCCGACCCCCTCGCCGCCCTGGCCCGCCGGCTCCGGGCCCTGCCGCCGTCCCTCGGCCCGGTCCGGCTGGTCGCGGTCGACGGCCACGCGGGCTCGGGGAAGAGCACGTTCACGGCACGGCTCGCCGAGGCCCTGGGCGGCGGGACGCCCGTCCTGCATCTGGACGACCTCGCGACCCACGACGAACTGTTCGAGTGGACGGACCGGCTCAGGACCGGGATTCTGACCCCGCTCGCCCACGGCGAGACCGCCCGCTACCGCGCCTACGACTGGACGGCGCGCCGCTTCGCCGGCCCCGAACTCGTCCTGCCCGCCGCGCCGGTGGTCCTGCTGGAAGGGGTGGGCGCGGGCCGCCGCGCCCTGCGCCCCCATCTCGCGTGCCTGCTGTGGATGGACCTGGGCCGCAGTGACTCCTGGGGCAGGGGTCAACTCCGCGACGGGGAGGAGCAGGCGGAATTCTGGGCCGGATGGATGCGGGCGGAGCGCGCGCATTTCGCGACGGACCCCACGCGCCCCTATGCCGAACTCCTGGTGCGGCAGAGCCCCCTGGGGTACGAGGTGCTGCCGGGACCTCACGGGACCGACTGAACCCCGTCCACCCCTACGCTGCGTAGCCGACCCGTCCGAGGACCCGGCGCCTCCGCGCGACAGCCACCCACAGAGCGCCCCAACTCGGCTTGACCCCGGGCCCTTACAGGACTTACGTTCTGAAGAGGCGACCCGAAAAGGCTCGCCGACGGACGCGAAGCCCCCGGTTGTTCCCCCGTGACCGGGGGCTTCGTACTCCCCGCGAGACACCCTTACGCCCCTTTTGTCCCACCGCCCGGGTGAGAGAAAACTACCCACGGTGACGAGCCGGCAGGGCGCCCCGCGGACGCCCCGGAAACCACCCCCGGCGACCGCGAAGGAAGCCCCCGCACCCTACGGACGACGCCGATCGCGCAGGTACGATGCCAAACGGCGCACCCGTCGTCGGCGGGCGCCGGCAACACTGGTCAACTCCCGCCCACAGAACAATGGTTCGAACGACGCGGCCGGGCACCCGCCCGGCGGCGCGGCACGGGGGCAGGGTTTGTGGGGGATGCGATGGACTTCGGCACACAGGGCCCGCCCGCCCCGGCAGATCTCGCCTGGCTGCGCGGTGTCGACGCCTGCACGATGGGCGCCTACCCCCAGGCGGAGGAGGAGTTCCGGACGGCGGTGCGCATCGACCCCGGGATGGCGGACGCCTGGCTGGGCCTGCACGCCCTGCGGGCCGAGACCTCCACCGCGCTGCTGCGCATGTACCGCCACCGCGACCGGTTCGGCCAGCAGCGCGCCCGCCACCGCCGCCCGCTGAACTCCTGGTACTGGCTGGGCTGGTGGGTCCAGCCGGTCCTGGAGACCGGCCGCGACCTGCTGCTCGCCCACGCCTCCCACTGGCTGGACGGCCGGCACGTCCCCGAGCTGGACCGGGCGCTCGCCGAGTGCCCGCCGATCGACACCGACCCGCAGGTCCGCTTCCTGCACGCCTGCCGCGCCTACCTCGTCAAGGACTGGGAACAGCTCGTCCGCCACACCGAACCCTTACTCGACGACCCGCTGCTCGGCATCGAGGCCGGTCTGTTCGGCGGCATGGCCCGGGTGCGCCTGGAGATGTACGGCCAGGCGGAACCCCTGCTCTCCACCGCCCTGATGCGCTGCCGCAGCGAACAGCCGCAGCGCAAGGAGCTCCGCTACTGGCTGGCCCGCGCCCACGAGGGCACCGGGCGCAGCGCGGCGGCGCTCCCCCTGTACCGCGCCGTGCACCGGGTGGACCCGACGTTCATGGACACCTCGGCCCGCCTGACCGCCATCTCGGCCGGCGACGGCCTCGACGAACACACGGACCTCTCGCCGCCGCTCCCCTTCGGCGGCCCGGGACAGGACCCGCCGGAGGCCACGGACACCGCAGGGGACCCGGAGGCGCGGGCCGGCGACGTCCTCACCGGTACGGTCCCGGCGCCCGGAAGCCCGGCGCCCGCCCCCACCGGCGGCGTACGGGAGAAGGCCCGCGTCCCCGCACAGCCCTCCGCCCCGCCCGTACCCGGCCCCTCCGACCCCGTCCTGCTCGCCAAGGCGCTCGCCGAACTGGAGCGCATGGTGGGCCTGGAGCCGGTCAAGCGGCAGGTCAGAGCGTTGTCGGCACAGCTGCACATGGCCCGCCTCCGGGCCGGCCAGGGCCTGCCCGTACAGCCCCCCAAACGCCACTTCGTCTTCTCCGGCCCCTCCGGCACCGGCAAGACCACGGTGGCCCGGATCCTCGGCCGGGTCTTCTACGCCCTCGGGCTGCTCGGCGGCGACCATCTGGTGGAAGCCCAGCGGGCCGACCTGGTCGGCGAGTTCCTCGGCCAGACGGCGGTCAAGGCCAACGAGCTGATCGACTCCGCGCTCGGCGGCGTCCTCTTCGTCGACGAGGCCTACAGCCTCTCCAACTCCGGCTACAGCAAGGGCGACGCCTACGGGGACGAGGCCCTCCAGGTCCTCCTCAAACGCGCCGAGGACAACCGCGACCGCCTCGTCGTCATCCTGGCCGGCTACCCCGAGGGCATGGACCGCCTCCTCGCCGCCAACCCCGGCCTGAGCTCCCGCTTCACCACCCGCGTCGACTTTCCGAGCTACCGCCCGGCCGAACTCACCGCCATCGGCGAGGTCCTCGCCGGCGAGAACGGCGACGCCTGGGACGAGGAGGCCCTGGAGGAACTGCGCTCCATCAGCGCCCACGTCGTCTCCCAGGGCTGGATCGACGAACTGGGCAACGGCCGCTTCCTCCGCACCCTGTACGAGAAGAGCTGCGCGTACCGCGACCTACGACTCTCCGGCTACGCGGCGCCGCTCACGCGGGACGATCTGGCGACCTTGCGCCTGCCCGACCTGATGCAGGCATACGGCGAAGTCCTCTCAGGCCGGGGCCCGGAGAGGTAAACGCCGGACGGGCTGACCATCCAGCCCGTCCGGCGTTTGAGGACAACCGCGCGGAGCGCGGTTTCGGGGGTCTGGGGGCTCGCCCCCAGGAATCGGCGAAGGGGCGGGACCGGGGCACCCCTACCCCGTCACAACCTCCCGCTCCAAAGGCACCCGCGCCGCGGCCAGAGTCACCGGCCCCCGCACCCGATGCGCAGGATCCCGCACCTCCCCCACCAACATCTCCAACACATCCTCCAACGCCACCAACCCCAGCACCTTCCCCGAAGCATCCGCCACAGCCGCCAAATGAGCAGCAGCCCGCCGCATCACCGTCAAAGCGTCGTCGAGCGGCAGCTCGGCCCGCAGCGTCTCGACCCGCCGCCACACGTGCTGCGGCACGGGACGGTCCCGCTCCTCCAGGTCCAGGACGTCCTTCACATGGATGTACCCCATGAAGGCGCCACCGGGCGCCCGCACCGGGAAACGGGAGTACCCGGTGCGCACGGTCAGCCCCTCGATCTCCCGCGGGGTGGCCGAAGGGGCGACGGTCACCAGCCCGGCCGGATCGAGCAACACATCGGTCACCGGCCGGCTGCCCAGCTCCAGGGCGTCCTCCAGCCGCTCCTGCTCGACGGAATCCAGCAGTCCGGCCTGCCGCGAGTCCTCCACCAGATGAGTCAGCTGCTCACTGGTGAAGACCGCCTCGACCTCGTCCTTCGGCTCGACGCGGAACAGCCGCAGCACCCCGTGCGCGCAAGCGCCGAGCAGCCGCGTCACCGGCCGGCAGAGCCGGGCGAAGGCGACGAGGCCGGGGCCCAGCCAGAGGGCCGCCCGGTCGGGGGCGGACATGGCGAGGTTCTTCGGCACCATCTCGCCGATGACGAGATGCAGGAAGACGACCAGAGCCAGCGCGATGACGTATCCCAGCGGATGGATCAGCCCACCGGGCAGGCCCACCGCGTGAAAGACCGGCTCCAGCAGCCGCGCCACCGTCGGCTCGGCGACCGCGCCGAGGGTCAGCGAGCAGACGGTGATGCCGAACTGGGCCGCCGCCATCATCTGCGGCAGATTCTCCAGCCCGGTCAGGACCGTCCTGGCCTGCTTGGACCCTTCCGCCGCCCGCGGTTCGATCTGGCTGCGGCGCACCGAGACGAGGGCGAACTCGGCCCCCACGAAGAACCCGTTGGCGAGCACCAGCACCAGGGCGAAGAGAAGTTGCAGCACGCTCATCGGGGGTCCCCCACACTCGTCTTCACCATCGCGGCCCGGACGAACCGCACCCGCTCCGCCCGGTGGTGGCCCACCCGCCGCACCGAAAGCCGCCAGCCGTCGGGCAGTTCCGCCGTGTCCCCGGGAACGGGGATGCGGCCGAGCAGGTCGGCGACGAATCCGGCGACGGTCTCGTACGGACCTTCGGGCACGTCGAGGCCGATGCGGAGCAGGGCGTCGACGCGGCAGCTGCCCTCCGCGTCCCACACCGGGCGCCCGTCCTCGCAGGGGACGGGGGCCAGGTCGGGCCGGGCGGCGTCGGCGTGGTCGTGCTCGTCGCGGACCTCGCCGACGAGCTCCTCGACGATGTCCTCCAGGGTGACCACACCGGCCGTGCCGCCGTACTCGTCGACGACGACGGCCATCGGCTGCTCGCTGCGCAGCCGTTCCAGCAGCGGCTGCACCGGCAGGCTCTGCGGGACGAGCAGCGGCGCGACGGCGATCCGGGTGACCGGGGTGCGCAGCCGCTCCTCGGCGGGAACGGCGAGCGCGTCCTTGAGGTGGACGACGCCGACGACCTCGTCCATCCGCTCCCGGTAGACGGGGAAGCGGGACAGCCCGGTGGCCCGGGTGAGGTTGAGGACGTCCTCGGCGGTGGCGCCCGCCTGGAGGGCGCTGACCTTCACGCGCGGCGTCATCACGTGCTGGGCCGTGAGCTCGCCCAGGGAGAGGGTCCGCACGAAGAGGTCGGCGGTGTCCTGCTCCAGGGCGCCGGCCCGGGCCGAGTGCCGGGCGAGCGAGACGAGCTCGCCGGGCGTACGGGCGGAGGCCAGCTCCTCGGCCGGCTCCACGCCCAGCGCCCGCACCATCCGGTTGGCGACCGTGTTCAGCAGCGTGATCACGGGCCGGAAGAAGTGGGAGAAGGCGCTCTGCGGGCGGGCCACGAAGCGGGCGACCTGGAGCGGCCGGGAGACCGCCCAGTTCTTGGGCACCAGCTCGCCGAGGACCATCTGCACGGCGGCGGCCACCAGCATGCCGGTCACCACCGCCGCGCCGGGCGCGACGCCGGCGGGCAGCCCGGCCGCCTGGAAGACGCCGGTGAGCAGCCGCCCGAGGGCGGGCTCGGCGAGCATGCCGACCACCAAGGAGGTGATGGTGATGCCCAGTTGGGTGCCGGAGAGCTGGAAGGAGAGTTCGCGCAGGGCCTCGACGACGGTGCGGGCCCGGTGGTCGCCGCCCGCCGCGGCCCGCTCGGCCTCCGGCTTCTCGACGGTCACGAGGCCGAACTCGGCGGCGACGAAGAAGCCGTTCGCGAGGATCAGGAGCAGGGCCGCCGCCAGGAGCAGCAGCGAGACGGTGATACTCATGGCGCCGCCTCACCATGGAGGGCGGCGCGGGTACTACAGGACGGTCCGTCCATCCCGGAGGGGATCACTCCTCGGTTCGCAGGTGTCCCGCGGGCCGCTCGGGAGCGGCCGGCTGTGCGGGACGGGGCAGGTGGGTGCCCGTGACACCAGAGTAATCAAGGAACCGGGGACGGGGGTGTCCGACCGGTCTCAGGTCGTGGAGCGGCCGGTGCCGTGCTCGGCGACGAGCGCGTTCAGGGCGCGCGCCTGGGCGATGGCCCGCTCCCTGGCCATACCGGGCTGAATGCCCATGGCGGGCAGCGCCGTTCCGTCGGCGAGGTCGAGGTGGACCCAGGAGTCGCCGGGCCGGAGGTTGACCCGGACGATCTCGGCCCAGGCCAGCCGCCGGACGGTGGTGAGGTTCACCACGGTGACGCCCTCGGGCGTGGCGACCACCTTGGGACGGGCGAGCAGGGCGAGGACGCCCAGGCCCAGCAGCCCGGTGCCGATGAAGGTGGCCCGGTCCCCCGCGGTGAACGACTCCAGCAGGAACGACATCACCGTCATGACGACGACGAGCGCGCCGCCGACGCCCAGCAGCACCACCCGGGTGAGGGTCGGGCGGAAGACGGCCGGGAGAACGGTTCCGGAGTTCCCGGAGGTCCCGGGGGTTCCGGGCACTGCTGAGCTGGTCACGTGCGTTCCTTCGGAGGGCGGCGGTGCGCGGGGGCCGCCGGGGTCAGAGGCGGCAGGCGTGGATGCCGGTGGTGAGGATGGCGCGCGCGCCGAGGTCGTACAGCTCGTCCATGACGCGCTGCGCGTCCTTGGCCGGGACCATCGAGCGGACGGCGACCCAGCCCTCGTGGTGCAGCGGCGAGACGGTGGGCGACTCCAGGCCGGGGGTGAGCGCGACGGCGCGCTCGACGTGCTCGACGCGGATGTCGTAGTCCATCATCACGTAGCGCCGGGCGACGAGGACGCCCTGCATCCGGCGGAGGAACTGCTGCACCTTGGGGTCGTCGGCGGGGGCGCCCGCGCGGCGGATGACGACGGCCTCGGACTCCAGGATCGGCTCGCCGATGATCTCCAGCCCGGCGTTGCGCAGGGTGGTGCCGGTCTCGACGACGTCGGCGATGACCTGGGCGACGCCCAGCTGGATGGCGGTCTCGACGGCGCCGTCCAGGTGGACGACGTCGGCGTCGACGCCGTGGTCGGCGAGGTGCTTGGTGACCAGGCCGGCGAAGGAGGTGGCGATGGTCATGCCGCCGAACTCGGAGACGTCCTTGGCCGTGCCCGGGCGGGTGGCGTAGCGGAACGTCGAGCCGGCGAAGCCGAGCTGCATGATCTCCTCGGCCCGGGAGCCGGAGTCCAGCAGCAGGTCGCGGCCGGTGATGCCGATGTCGAGCTTGCCGGAGCCGACGTAGACGGCGATGTCGCGGGGGCGGAGGAAGAAGAACTCGACCTCGTTGGCGGCGTCGACGAGGACGAGTTCCCTGCGGTCCTTGCGCTGCCGGTAACCGGCCTCATGGAGCATCTCCGACGCAGGCTCGGAGAGAGAACCCTTGTTGGGGACGGCGATGCGCAGCATGAGGGCGGTTCCTTAGTGCAGGGGGATGGGAGGGAAAGCGGAGTACGGATCAGAGGTGGGCGTACACGTCGTCGAGCGAGATGCCGCGGGCGACCATCATCACCTGGAGGTGGTAGAGGAGCTGGGAGATCTCCTCGGCGGTCGCCTCGGCGCCCTCGTACTCGGCGGCCATCCACACCTCGGCCGCCTCTTCGACGACCTTCTTGCCGATGGCATGGACGCCCTTGCCCACCAGTTCCGCGGTGCGGGAGGTGGCGGGGTCGCCGGCGGCCTTCTGCTGGAGCTCGGCGAAGAGCTCCTCGAACGTCTTCCTGTCCATGGTGGTCCCTACCCTACGGGGTCCGCCCCGGGTGTCAGTGCCAGGGCTCGGACACCGAGCGGAGGGTGACGGCCGTGGCGACGGCCGCGGTGACCGCCTCGTGGCCCTTGTCCTCGGTCGAGCCCTCCAGCCCGGCGCGGTCCAGGGCCTGTTCGTCGGTGTCACAGGTGAGGACGCCGAAGCCGACGGGGACGCCGGTGTCGGTGGAGACCTGGGTGAGGCCCTGGGTGACGCCCTGGCACACGTAGTCGAAGTGGGGCGTGCCGCCCCGGATGACGACGCCGAGGGCGACGATCGCGTCGTAGCCGCGGCCGGCGAGCACCTTGGCGGCGACGGGCAGCTCCCAGCTCCCGGGGACGCGGAGCAGCGTCGGCTCGTCGATGCCGAGGTCGTGCAGGGCGCGCAGGGCGCCGTCGACCAGGCCGTCCATGACCTTCTCGTGCCACTGGGCGGCGATCACGGCCACCCGCAGGTCTCGGCAGTTCTTCACACTCAGCTGGGGGGCACCCTTGCCGCTCACGTCGCTCCTCGATGGGTCGCTGTTCCGATGGGGGTTCATTCCGTGACTACTGGTTGTCGCAGGGGGAGACCTGGTGCTCGTCCAGCCAGGGCAGGTCGTGTCCCATGCGGTCCCGCTTGGTGCGCAGGTACCGGAGATTGTGCTCGCCCGCCGCCACCGGCATCGGCTCCCGGCCGGAGATCTTGATGCCGTGTTGTTCGAGGGCGATGGTCTTGTCGGGGTTGTTGGTCATCAGCCGGACCGACCGCACCCCGAGGTCGGTGAGCATCCGGGCGCCGGCCGCGTAGTCGCGGGCGTCGGCGGGGAGGCCGAGTTCCAGGTTGGCGTCCAGCGTGTCGTGGCCGGCCTCCTGGAGCTCGTAGGCCCGCAGCTTGGACAGCAGGCCGATGCCGCGGCCCTCGTGGCCGCGCAGGTAGACGACGACGCCGCGGCCCTCGGTGGCGATCCGCTCCAGCGAGGCTTCCAGCTGGGGGCCGCAGTCGCAGCGCAGGGAGCCGAAGACGTCGCCGGTGAGGCACTCGGAGTGGACCCGGACGAGGACGTCCTCGCCGTCGCCGAGGTCACCGGAGACGAGGGCGATGTGCTCGACGCCGTCGCGGACGGAGCGGTAGCCGTACGCCCGGAACTCGCCGAAGGCGGTGGGCAGCCGGGTGGCGGCCTCCCGCTTGACGGTGGGTTCGGCGGACTTCAGGTAGGCGATCAGGTCCTCGATGGAGATGATCGACAGGCCGTGCTTGCGGGCGAACGGGATCAGTTCGGGCAGCCGCAGCATCCGGCCGTCCTCGCCGGCGATCTCCACGATGGCGGCGGCGGGCCGCAGTCCGGCCAGCCGGGCCAGGTCGCAGCCGGCCTCGGTGTGGCCGGGGCGGACCAGGACGCCGCCGGGCCGGGCGCGCAGCGGGAAGACGTGGCCGGGGCGGACGAAGTCGTCGGGGCGGCTGTCGGGGGAGGCCAGCAGGCGGATGGTGGTGGCCCGGTCGGCGGCCGAGATGCCGGTGCCGACGCCGTGCGCGGCGCTCGCGTCGACGCTGACGGTGAAGGCGGTGCGCATGGTCTCGGTGTTCTTCTCGACCATCTGCGGGAGGTCGAGCCGGTCGACGTCCTCGGCCTCCATCGGCACGCAGATCAGGCCGCGGCACTCGGCCATCATGAAGGCGACGGACTCGGCGGTGGCGAGTTCGGCGGCGACGACGAGGTCGCCCTCGTTCTCCCGGCTCTCGTCGTCCACCACCACGACGGGCCGGCCGGCCGCGATGTCGGCGATGGCGCGCTCGACCGGGTCGAGGCCGGCCGGCTCGTGGGCGGACCGGCTGTGCGGGGCGGTCATGGGTCACTCCGTGGGGGTCGTGGGCGGGCTGTGGGGGGCTTCGGCCGGTCAGGCGGCCCGGGTGAGGGCCGGCTCGGCGGCCGGGGCGCGGCGGGCGGCGGCGCGGGACCGCTGCCACCAGTCGCGCAGGCCCCACAGGACGAGGCCGAGGTAGACGACGTAGACGACGCCGGCGAAGGCCAGTCCGCTGGAGAACGCGAGGGGCACGCCGACGAAGTCCACCAGCAGCCAGGCGAACCAGAATTCGACGAGCCCGCGGGCCTGGGCGACCATCGCGGCGAGCGTGCCGACGAAGATGTACGCGTCCGGCCAGGGGTTCCAGGACAGCTCGGGTACGGCGGTGAACAGGCCGCCGACGGCGAGCGTGCCCAGGGCCGTCCCGCCGAGCAGCACGGCCCGCTCGCGCCAGGTCGCGAAGCGCACGGCGAGGCCGTCCTGGGTCTCGCGCCGTCCGAGGTGCCACTGCCGCCAGCCCCACACCGAGACGCCGATGACGAGGAGCTGCTTGCCGACGCCGCCGCCGAGGTGGGCGGTGGCGTAGGCGGTGACGAGGATCAGCCCGGCGAGGAACTGGACGGGCCAGGTCCATATGGACCGCTTCCAGCCGAGGGCCAGGGCGATCAGCCCGGCCGTGTTGCCGATCAGGTCGGACCAGATGACGTGCTGGCCGAAGGCGGCGAACGCCTCGTCGCCGAGCCAGGAGACCGCGCTCATGCCCGTCCCCCCGCGTTGATCCGGTCACCGAGCAACCGCTCGGTGTACTTGGCGAGCACGTCGACCTCCAGGTTGACCGGGTCGCCGGTCTTCTTGATGCCGAGGGTGGTCATCTCCAGCGTGGTGGGGATGAGGCTGACGGTGAACCAGTCGTCACCGGCCTCGACCACGGTCAGGCTGACGCCGTCCACGGTGATCGATCCCTTGTCGACGACGTACCGGGCGAGGTGGGCGGGGAGCGAGATCCGTACGGTCTCCCAGTGCTCGCCGGGCGTCCGCTCGGTGATCGTCCCGGTGCCGTCCACGTGCCCCTGGACCAGGTGGCCGCCGAGCCGTCCGCCGAGCTTCATCGGGCGTTCGAGGTTGACGCGCGCGCCGGCGTCGAGGGCGCCCAGGCTGGAGCGGTCGAGGGTCTCGGCCATGACGTCGGCGGTGAACTCGCCGTCCGCGGTGGTGACGACGGTCAGGCAGACGCCGTTGACCGCGATCGAGTCGCCGTGCCCGGCGTCCTCGGTGACGAGCGGGCCGCGCAGCCGGAACCGGGCCGAGTCGCCCTGGCGTTCCACGGCGACGACCTCGCCCAGTTCTTCGACGATTCCGGTGAACACTGGTCAGTTCTCCTCTGGGGCGGTGGCGAGGGGGGCGGCGGTGATCCGAAGGTCGGGGCCGATGCGGACGACGTCGGTCACGTCCAGGCGCAGGGCCCGGTCGATGGTGCCGATGCCGGCGTCCCCGAGGGCGGCGGGTCCGGCGCCGAGGAGGGCCGGGGCGAGGTAGGCGACGACGCGGTCCACGGCGCCGGCGGCCAGGAAGGCGCCGGCGAGCCGGGGCCCGCCCTCCAGCAGGACGGAGCGCACGCCGCGGCCGTAGAGCTCGGCGAGCAGGGCGGGGATGTCGACGCCGGTGCCGTCGGCGGGCAGCCGGGCGACGTCCACTCCGGGCAGGTGCCCGGTGTCGGCGTCCTTGCCGACGGCGATCAGGGTGGGCGCGGCGTCGTCCAGGACGCGGGCGCCGGGGCGGATGGTGGCGTGGGTGTCGACGACGACGCGCAGCGGCTGGGTGACGGCGCGGTCGTCCGGGAGGCCGCGGACGGCGAGGTGCGGGTCGTCGGCGCGCAGGGTGCCGGAGCCGACGACGACGGCGTCGGCCTCGGCGCGCAGCCGGTGGACGTCGGCGCGGGAGCCGGCCGAGGTGATCCAGCGGCTGGTGCCGTCGGCGGCGGCGCTGCGGCCGTCCAGGGTGGCGGCGTACTTCCAGAGCACGAAGGGGCGGCCGCGCAGGACGGCGGTGAGCCAGGCGGTGTTGCCGGCCGCGGCCTCGTCGGCGAGCAGGCCGCCCTCGGTGTCGACGCCGGCCGCCGCGAGGGTGGCCGCGCCGCCGGTGGCCGCCGGGGTGGGGTCGGCGACGGCGTAGACGACGCGGGCGATACCGGCGGCGATCAGCGCCTGGGCGCAGGGGCCGGTGCGTCCCGTGTGGTTGCAGGGTTCGAGGGTGACGACGGCGGTGCCGCCCCGGACGTCGCGGCCGGCCGCGGCGGCGGCGCGCAGCGCCTCCACCTCGGCGTGCGCGGCCCCGGCGCGGCGGTGCCAGCCCTCGCCGGCGACCCGTCCGGCGGCGTCGAGCAGGACGCAGCCGACGACGGGGTTGGGGCTCGTGGAACCGAGGGCGCGCGCGGCGAGCGCGATGGCGCGTCGCATCGCGTCTGCTTCGGTCGCGGTGGCCACCGGGGTCCTCCTGCCTCTTCGGGCACGGACTCCGGGGCTGTCGTGAGAACGACGGAAAGCGGGGACGACGGCGCCGGGAACGCCGCGTGCCCCGTGCGGGACGCTCGCTGGAAGCGACGGCCGCACGGCCACGGCTCTGCTGCCGGTGCCTGCCCGCCGCGCACTGCCTCCCATCCGGACTTTAACCGTCGGTCCAGGAATTTCACCTGGTCAACCGGCCGCTGGCTGCGGCCGGGTCGCGGACTGTAACCGCCGGTTCGGAATTTCACCGACCCCGGAGTGCGCTGCGTAATGATCTTTTACTGGTACGGGTGTCCGAGCGGTGGTCCGAAGAGACCTCCGGCTCCGACGCTCCGAGCGTACGCCGAGCCGCCGCGCGGTGTCCACGGGACTTGACAGAGCGTGTGGCAGGTCACGCGCGGGCCCGCGTACCGTGCCGGAGGGGGCCGGTGAACAGCGACGGGACTTGGGGGTCCGCTCCATGGAGGTCCACGATGGCGACCGTACGGAAGGCACCGGGGACCGGAAGGCGGATCTCCGGGGCGGGGCGGCGGATCCGCGGATCCCCCGGGCCCGGCTGGCCGTCGCGGCCGCGTTCGCCGTGCACGGCGCGGTCACCGGCAACTTCGCCACCCGCGTCCCCTGGATCAGGGACCACCTCCGGCTGGACGCGGGAGAGTTGGGCCTGGCGCTGGCCTTCCCGGCGATCGGGGCGGCGCTGGCGATGCCCCTCGCGGGCCGGGTCGCCCACCGCTACGGGACCCGGGCCGCGCTGCGCGGACTGCTGGCCTTGTGGTGCGCCTCCCTCGCCCTGCCCGCCCTCTCCCCCGGTCTGCCGGCGCTCTGCGCGGCGCTCGCGGTGTACGGCGCGGCCTCCGGGACGGCGGACGTCGCCATGAACGCGCTGGGGGTGGAGACGGAGGAGCGGCTGGGCCGCCCGATCATGTCCGGGCTGCACGGGATGTGGAGCGCGGGGGCGCTCGCCGGCTCCGCGGCCGGCACGGTGGCGGCGCACACGGGCACGGACGCGCGGTGGCACCTCGGCGCGGCCGCCGGCGTACTGACGCTGCTGGGCGCCGTGGTGTGCGGCCAAGTGCTGGACGTACGCCCCCGGGCGGAGGAGCACGCGCCGCCCAGGTTCGCGCTGCCGCCGCGGTCGGCCCTGGTGATCGGGGCCGTCGGGTTCTGCGCGGTGTTCGCCGAGGGGGCGAGCCTGGAGTGGTCGGCGGTCTACCTGCGGGACGTCGTCGGTTCGGGTGCGGGTCTCGCGGCGGCCTGCACCACGGCCTTCTCGTGCGCCATGGCGGCGGCCCGGTTCGCCGGGGACGCGGCGGTGCGCCGGTTCGGGCCGGTACGCACGGTACGGGCCGGCGGGGTGCTCGCGGGCTGCGGCGGGGCGCTGGTGGTCGGCGCGCCGGCGGCGGCACCGGCGATCGCCGGCTTCGCGCTGGTGGGGCTGGGCATCGCGGTGGTCGTGCCGCTGGCCTTCGCGGCGGCGGCGCGCAGCGGGCCGCATCCGAGCCAGGCCATCGCGGGGGTCGCGACGATCACCTACACGTCCAGTCTGGTCGCCCCGTCGGCCATCGGGCAGCTCGCCGACGCCACCTCGCTGACGGTCTCGTTCGGACTGGTGACGGTGCTGGCGGCGCTGCTGGCGGTGACGGCGGGGGCGCTGCGGCCGGGGGCCGGCGGCGCGGCCCGGACCGCCGCGACGGAGAGCGGCTGACCGGCCGTCCGCCGAGGGGCGGAACGCCTCTGCGGGCCGCACGACCGGGGTTACCGGTCGCACGGCCCGCGGTGGAAGGGGACCTCAGAGGGTGAACCTGGGCTCAGAGGCCTCAGAGGCTGATGCCGAGGATGTTGACGGTGTTGCGGACGTACTTGCCGCCGTGACCGCCCTTGTGGCCCCAGCCGTCGTTGTCGCAGTCACGGTCGTGACGGCGGTGCTTCCAGCCGTTGTCGCAGTCGTCACCGTGGCGCCAGCCCCAGCCGCCGTGGCCCCAGCCGCTGTGGTGGCCCCAGCCACCGCCGTGACCCCAGCCGCCGTGGCCCCAGCCACCCCGGTCGCAGTCACGGTCCCAGCCGCCCTTGTGGCCCCAGCCACCGTCGTGACCCCAGCCGCCGCCGTGGCCCCAACCGCCGTTGTGGCCCCAGCCACCCCGGTCGCAGTCACGGTCCCAGCCGCCCTTGTGGTGGCTGCCCCAGTTGTTCCAGCCGGAGATGTAGATGTTGCCCCAGCTGTTGTGGTGGTCGTAACCGCCGTGGTGGCGGCCGCGGTCGCAGTCCCGGTCACGGTCGCGGTGGTGACGACCCCGGTCGCAGTCGCGGTCACGGTCCCGGTCGCGGTCGCGGCGGTCGCGGTCGCGGTGCTTGTCGCGGCCCTTGTCGCGGTCGCGGTCCCGGCCGTGGTCCCGGCCGTGGTCGTCGTCCCAGCTCGCCACCTTCGGCGTGGACGAGGACTGCGGCGCGGCGACGGCCACCCCGGCGGCCGGAACGATGACGCCCGCGGCGAGGACCGCGGCGGCCGCTGAGCGGCCGACGAGCTTACGCATGTATGTCTCCTGGTTTGGCAGGAAATCGGACAACCCACGCATACCTCGCGCCGACCGGGGAGCTGCGGCGCGTCCCGGGCATACAGCCTTACGAGGTGTTAATTGCGCCGATCGCAGCAGCCCCCGGCAGCCCGCCCGCCGACGCCGGCACCCGCCCGGCCGCTCCATGTTCTCCGGGCGGACCACTCCTGACCCGCGCTTAACATGGTGCGGATCACCTCGAACAACCACAGTGGGAGCATTCATGGGCCTCGGCGTGCGCTGGACCCTGCACGGTGACGGGCGCACCCCCGCCCCGGGGGCCGTGGTCGCGCCGGACGAACGGCTCTCCTGGCCGCGGACCGCGGGCCTCGGCGCCCAGCACGTGGTGGCGATGTTCGGGGCGTCATTCGTCAGTCCGGTATTGATGGGCCTGGACCCCAACCTGGCGATCATGATGTCGGGCGTCGCCACGATCATCTTCCTGCTCGCCACACGCGGCCGGATCCCCAGCTATCTGGGGTGCAGCCTCTCGTTCGTGGGAGTGGCGGCCGTCATCCGCGCCCAGGGCGGCGACAGCGCGGCCGTCACCGGCGCGATCTTCGTGGTCGGCGCGGCGCTGTTCCTGAGCGGCCTGGCGGTACGCCGGTTCGGCGCCCGGATCATCCACGCGGCGATGCCGCCCGTGGTGACCGGCGCGGTGGTGATGCTGATCGGCTTCAACTTGGCCCCGGTGACGGCAAGCACTTACTGGCCGCAGGACCAGTGGACGGCCCTGCTCACCATGCTCTTCACCGGGCTGGCCGTGGTCTGCCTGCGCGGCTTCTGGTCGCGCGTGGCGATCTTCCTGGGGCTGCTCTTCGGCTACGTCCTCTCCTGGGCCCTCGACCGGATCTTCGGAAAGATCCACTCCGTCAACGGCGGCCCCGAGGCCGTCGACCACTGGCGGCTCGACCTGTCGGGCGTCGGCAAGGCGGACTGGATCGGGCTGCCCACCCTGCACGGCCCGTCGTTCGGCTGGTCGGCGGCGCTGGTGGCGCTGCCGGTGGTCATCGCCCTGATCGCGGAGAACGCCGGGCACGTCAAGGCCGTGGGCGAGATGACCGGCGACCCGGTGGACGACCAGCTGGGCACCGCGATCTCGGCCGACGGCGCGGCGACGATGCTGTCCACGGCGGTCGGCGGACCGGCCAACACCACCTACTCCGAGAACATCGGCGTCATGGCGGCGACCCGGGTCTACTCGACCGCCGCGTACTGGGCGGCGGCCTGCTTCGCGCTCCTCTTCGGCATCTGTCCGAAGTTCGGCGCGGTCGTCGCGGCCGTCCCCGGAGGCGTGCTGGGCGGCATCACCGTCATCCTCTACGGCATGATCGGCCTGCTCGGCGCGCAGATCTGGGTGCACAACAAGGTGGACCTGCGCAATCCCCTGAATCTGGTGCCGATCGCGGCCGGCGTGATCATCGGTGTCGGCGGCGTCAGCCTCAAGATCAGCGAGAACTTCGAGCTGAACGGCATCGCGCTGGGCACGATCGTGGTCCTCACCGGCTACCACGCCCTGCGCTTCCTCGCCCCGGCCCACCTCAAGGTTCAGGAGCCGCTGCTGGACGAGGGGACCAGCGGGTACGACGGCCTGGCGGCCGAGGGCGAGCGGGACGACGAGCGGGACGACCGGTCCGGAGCCTGACGGGCCGTCGGGCTCAACCTGCGACGCCGTCACACACCGTCACCCGTTCCGGTTAACTTAGGACTCGAAATCCCTACTCTCCGTATTCGCATGTAACTCTGTGTGCATGAAGACGACGCGGGTACGGCCCGACACCCCCACGCCCCCCATGACCCCCACGATC
>NZ_JBPQTX010000157.1:0-16159 GCF_051386555.1 Streptomyces sp. URMC 126 | reverse complement strand
CCCGACGCCCCCGCCCAGGGAAAGGTCCTCTGATGCCCCCTGTCTTCGCCCACGGCCGCCTCCGCCTCTACCTGCTCAAGCTGCTCGACGAGGCCCCGCGCCACGGCTACGAGATCATCCGGCTGCTGGAGGAGCGCTTCCAGGGGCTCTACGCCCCGTCCGCCGGCACGGTCTACCCCCGCCTGGCCAAGCTGGAGGCCGAGGGCCTGGTCACCCACACCACCGAGGGCGGCCGCAAGGTCTACGCGATCACCGACGCGGGCCGGGCCGAGCTGAGCGGCCGGGCCGCCGAACTGGACGGCCTGGAGCGGGAGATCCAGGAATCCGTCACGGCCCTCGCCGCCGACATCCAGGAGGACGTACGCGGCGCGGCCGGCGCCCTCCGCCGCGAGCTGCGCGAGGCCGCCGGCCGGCTCCGCGACGGCGCCGCGGGCGCCACCGGCCCGGGCGGCGACCCCTTCGCCGGGATGAAGGAGGAGCTGCGCCGCGCCAAGGAGGAGTGGAAGGAGCAGGCGCGCCGCGCGAAGGAGGAGAGCCGGCGGGCTCGCCAGGAGGCCCAGCAGGCCCGCCACCAGGCGCGGGAGTCCCAGGAGCACACCCGCGAGGAGGTGCTCCGGATCAAGGAGCGCGTCCAGGAGCAGGTCCGCGAGCACACCCGGCGCGGCGACTGGCCGGCGGGCCTCGTGGAGGGCGTCGCCGCGCTCGCCAAGGAGCTGGGCGCGCTGGCGGGCGGGCACCCCGAGCCGGAGCCCGAGCCCCCGACGGTGCGCGTCGAGCGCGCGGACGCGCCCGAGTGGGCGTCGGCGGACGACACCCGCTCGGCGGACCCGGCCCGCGATCTCGACCGCCTGCTGGACCGTTTCCGCGACGAGATCCGCGACGCGGCACGCGACCACGGGGTGAGCGCGGAGCAACTGGCCGCTTGTAGGCGGCACTTGGCCGACGCGGCGGTACGGGTGGGTGCGGTGCTGCGGAAGTAACCGGTAGGGGCCCACGGCGCGCGCCGGCGGGCCCCGCCTGCCCGGCGCTCAGCGTCCGGGCCCGTCCGGCCGCGCCACCACCCGTACCACCGCCCCCGGCCGGGCACGGACCGTCACCCGCCCGCGCACGTCCGGGCGGACCCGTGCCGCGTCCGGCCGGGCCGGTCCGGAGACGGTGACGCGCCAGCCGCGCGGCGACGGCGGCAGCGTCAGCTCCGTCCGGCCGCCGCCTGCCGCCGACGCGGTGTACACCAGCCGGAAGGCGCCGTCCCGGGGGTCGTACGCGGAGGTCAGGACCGTGCCGGCGACGGCCGGGGCGTAGGGCCGGGCCGTGTTCTCCTTGTGCCGTTGGAAGCGGCCCTCGCGGTCCAGGGCGCAGTAGCCGCCGCCGTAGCACCAGGTCCAGCCGGCCCAGCCGGAGCCGTAGCGGTCCAGGGACGCGAGGGCGTCCGCGTAGTAGCGGCCCATGTTCGGCAGGGTGCTGTCGGGCGGTCCCCACTCCCCCACCACGACGGGGATCCGCCGCTCGCGCGGGTAGCGGACGACGGCGGCCTCGTAGCGTTCGATCCAGCGGGCCGCCGGGTCGTAGTCGGCGCCGGTCTCCATCGAGGTCTCGTAGAAGTGCGGCGCGTAGACGAGCCGCCCGGCCGGGTCGTGGATCCGGCCGAGGGAGGCCGGGACGCCCTCGCCGACGACGGGCGTGGGCTCGACGAAGATCCGATGCTTCCGGTCGACGGAACGGATCGCCGCGACGAGGCGGTTGTACATGGGGGTGACCTGGGTGGCTTCCACACGGCCTGCGGCGGCGGGCAGGTCCTCACCCGGACGCAGCTTGCCCATCGGCTCGTTGATCAGGTCGTAGCCGTAGACGGCCGGGTGGCCGGCCAGCCGGCCGGCGAGCACCCGCCACATCCGCTGCTGGGCCCGCCGCAGGTCCGCGTCCTCGTAGAGGTGCTCGAACGCGGCCTGTACGCCGGGTTCGAAGTACTCGGCGAACCAGTCGTCCGGGTGCGGCCGGTACGGCAGGCCGTCGGTGCGGGTGGCCCACTCGGGGATGCCCCGGTGGCCGCCGAACGCGGGCCCGTAGACGTCCTGGTGGGCGTCGATCACGACCCGGACGCGGTAGCGGGCCGCCCAGTCCAGGATCCGTTCGATCTTCCGCAGATAGCGCTCGCTGTAGCGGCCGGGCCGGGGTTCGAGGTCGTCCCAGAAGACCGCGAGCCGGGCGAAGTCGAAGCCGCGGGCGGACAGTTCCCGGAGGTGGCGCTCGGTGATGTCCTCCAGGGCCCGGTCGCCGCGGTGTTCCTTGTCGGCGAGGTTCCAGCCGCGCAGGGTGAGGGTCCGCCCGTCGTCGTCGGTGAGCGGAGGGATCCCGTCGCCCGGCGCGGCGGGGGCCGCGGGGGCGGCTTCGGCCCTTGATGTCGGAGTGGCGAGTGGTGCGACAGCTGTCAGCAGCGCGAGCGCCGAGGCCACGACGGGCCCCGGGCGGCGCACACGTCTCGTCCGCATCCGACGGTCATACCGTCAGGACGACCTTCCCGAACAGCTCGCCCTCGGCCATCCTTTCGAGCCCCTCGCGCGCCCGGTCCAGCGGCAGCACGGAGTCGATCACCGGCCGGACGCCGGTGGCCGCGCAGAAGGCCAGCAGGTCCGCCAGTTCCTCCTTGCTGCCCATGGTCGAGCCGACGACCCTGAGCTCCAGGAAGAAGATCCGGGTCAGCTCCACGGCCGACGGGTTCGGACCACTTGTGGCGCCGGAGATCACGAGCGTGCCGCCGGGCTTAAGGGATTTGACCGAGTGCGACCAGGTCGCCGCGCCGACGGTCTCGATGACCGCGTCCACCCGGTGCGGCAGCCGGGCGCCCGGCTCGAACGCCTCCTCGGCGCCCAGCTCGACGGCCCGCCGCCGCTTGGCCTCGTCCCGGCTGGTCGCGAAGACCCGCAGGCCCGCCGCCGCGCCCAGCACGATCGCGGCGGTGGCCACGCCACCGCCCGCGCCCTGTACCAGGACGCTCTGGCCGGGGCGGACGTTCGCGTTGGTGAACAGCATCCGGTAGGCGGTCAGCCAGGCCGTGGGCAGGCAGGTGGCCTCCTCGAAGGAGAGCTCCTTCGGCTTCGGCAGCAGGTTCCAGGCCGGGACGGTGACCCGCTCGGCGAACGTGCCCTGATAGCGCTCGGTGAGCAGCGAGCGCGGCTCGTCGGGGCCGACCCCGTGGCCCGTCTGGCCGATGACGGAGTGGACGACGACCTCGTTGCCGTCCTCGTCGATCCCGGCGGCGTCACAGCCGAGGATCATCGGAAAGGCGTCCTCCTTGATCCCCACGCCGCGGAGCGTCCACAGGTCGTGGTGGTTGAGGGAGGCGGCCTTGACGGTGACGGTCGTCCAGCCGGGGCGGACCTCGGGCTCGGGGCGTTCGCCCAGCTTGAGCCCGTTCAGCGGCTGGTCCCGGTCGATGCGTGCGGCATAGGCGGCGAACATGGTGCGAACCTAGCGGGGCTCTTGGCCCGGGGGAACGGCGCCGGGGTGTGACGCGGCTCGCGCCGCGAGGGATATGCCCCAGCCCCGCCCTTTCACCGTTTCTCGCGGGGGCAAGCCCCCGCACCCCCGGGCGCGCTGTCCAGCCCGTCCGGCGTTTGAGGACGAGCGGCGGAGCCGCGAAAGGGGGGTCTGGGGGCGCAGCCCCCAGGAATCGGCGAAGTGGGGGTGCCCCCTCTGGGGGAGGGACCGGGGCACAGCCGCCCGCAGGGCTACCGCCGCGCGACCCCGTCCGCCCGAGCCGCCGCGGCCACAGCGGCCGTCACCGCGGGAGCGACCCGCTCGTCGAACGGCGACGGAATGACACAGTCCGCGCTGAGCTCGTCAGCGACGACCGCCGCCAGCGCCTCGGCGGCAGCCAGCTTCATCCCCTCGGTGATCCGCGAGGCCCGCACCTGAAGGGCGCCCGCGAAGATGCCGGGGAAGGCGAGGACGTTGTTGATCTGGTTCGGGTAGTCGCTGCGCCCGGTGGCCACCACGGCCGCGTACTTGTGCGCGACGTCCGGGTGGATCTCCGGGTTCGGGTTCGCCATCGCGAAGATCAGCGCGTTGGCCGCCATCTTCGCGACCGCGGGCTCGGGGACCGTACCGCCGGAGACGCCGATGAAGACGTCCGCGCCGTCGAGGGCCGCCTCCAGGGAGCCGGCGAGCCCGGCCCGGTTGGTGAAGCCGGCCAGTTCCCGCTTGACGTCCGTCAGGTCCTCGCGGTCGCGGGAGACGATGCCCTTGCGGTCGCACACGGCCACGTCGCCGATGCCCGCCTCGACCAGGATGCGCGCGATGGCGACGCCCGCCGCGCCGGCGCCGGAGATGACGGCGCGCAGGTCGCCGAGGGTGCGTCCGGTGAGCTTCGCGGCGTTGCGAAGCGCGGCGAGGGTGACGACGGCGGTGCCGTGCTGGTCGTCGTGGAAGACCGGGATGTCCAGCCGCTCCTGCAGCCGCCGCTCGACCTCGAAGCAGCGGGGGGCGGAGATGTCCTCCAGGTTGACGCCGCCGAAGGAGGGCGCGAGGCGGACGACGGTCTCGACGAGCTCGTCCACCTCGCGGCAGTCGAGCGCGATCGGCACCGCGTCCACGCCGCCGAACTGCTTGAAGAGGATGGCCTTGCCCTCCATCACGGGCAGGGACGCCTCGGGACCGATGTCCCCGAGGCCGAGGACGGCGCTGCCGTCCGTGACGACCGCGACGACCTGGGACTTCCAGGTGTAGTCGTGCACGAGCTCGGGCTGTTCCGCGATCGCGGTGCACACCTTGGCGACGCCCGGTGTGTAGGCGAGGGACAGGTCGTCCTTGTCCCGCACGGGCACGGTCGCCCGCACCGCCATCTTGCCGCCGCGGTGCAGCGCGAAGGCCGGATCGAAGGGCTCGTCCTGAGCACCTTCCTCCGGACCGCTCCCGCTGAGAGGATTGACGATCTCCGCTGCCACTTTCTTGACCCCTTTGTCGAGATGTCCATCGAGGGTATATCCGCCCCTGGAGTGGGGGGCGGCCGGGCGGGTGTCCGCTGCCCCGGCGGTGGCCGGGGCCGGCGTGACCGCCGTGCGGGCGGTCCGCGCGCGGGGGCGCGGTGCGGGGGAGTGCGGACACCGGGCGCGCTGCACGACGCGCCCTGAGCCCCGGGTGCGGGGTGTAAGGGCCCTTTCTACCGGATGAGCGCTACGGCCGACGAGTGAGATACGGCGTTCTCTGCCACACCGCACCGATGTCGGCCGGAAACCGGTGCCAACTGATGCTCCGCGTCCATGAAGTGAGACGTGGGGTGCGTGATGTGCGTCTCGCTCCCGGAGTGAACGGAAGCGATCAATCAACGCACCACTACCCGAACACCCCACACCAGCAACACGATCATCCCGTTATCCGATTTTGACATTGCTGGCCCCCCGAACGGTGTAGTCCGGATGGCAAGATGCCCCAATCACCCGAGGTCGCGGCAGCCGGTGAAGTGTGCTGTCGCCCTCGGAGAGGCCTCGCAGTGCATTCCGTGTGAAGAGTCGGCTATCCCCTCACCCGCAGGAGGAACCAGCAATGACCGCAAGCACCACCCCTCGCCCGGCTGCCGCCAGGAGTCGTTTGGCCGCCGCCGGCGCGATCGCGGTCGCCGGCGCCCTGCTGCTGACCGGTTGTGGCGACCAGACCAAGAACAAGTCCAAGGACGGCGACTCGTCGTCCGCCGGCGCCTCGGCCCCCCTGTTCGACAAGCTCCCGCAGTCCTTCAAGGACTCCCGGGTGATCAAGGTGGGCTCGGACATCGCCTACCCGCCGGTGGAGTTCGTCAAGGACGGCAAGACCGTCGGCATCGACCCGGACATCGCGGACGCGCTCGGCAAGCAGCTCGGCGTGCGCTTCGAGTTCAACAACTCCAAGTTCGACTCCCTCGTCGCGGGCCTCCAGTCCAAGCGCTACCACATCGCCATGTCGGCCATGACCGACACCAAGAACCGGCAGAACGGCGTCGACCCCAAGACCGGGAAGAAGGTCACGGAAGGCCTCGACTTCGTCGACTACTTCCAGGCCGGCGTCTCCCTCTACACGCCCAAGGGCAAGACCCAGGGGATCAAGGGCTGGCAGGACCTGTGCGGGAAGAAGGTCGTCGTCCAGCGCGGCACCGTCTCGCACGACCTCACCGTCGCCCAGTCCAAGAAGTGCGGTGACGACGAGATCTCCGTCGAGGCGTACGACACCGACGTGCTGGCCCAGACCCGGCTGCGCAGCGGTGGCGCGGACGCCGGCGCCAGCGACTTCCCCGTCGCCGCCTACGCGGTGAAGACCTCCGGCGGCGGCAACGACTTCGAGATCGTGGGCGACCAGGTGGAGGCGGCCCCGTACGGCATCGCCGTCGGCAAGGAGAACGCCCAGCTCCGTGACGCCATCAAGGCCGCCATGGACGCCATCATCAAGAACGGCGAGTACCAGAAGATCATGGACAAGTGGGGCGTCACGGCGGGCGCCATCAAGGAAGCCAAGGTCAACGGCGGCTCCTGACCCACCGCACGCTCGCTGAAAGGCCACTTCCGTGACCGTAAACATCGACAAGGCCCAGGACTCCGGCGACGCCCGCCCGGAATCCGGCACGGCCCCCGAGGCCCTCAAGGCCATCCCCGTACGCCACTACGGCCGCTGGGTGTCGGCCGTCCTGGCCCTCGCCGTCCTCGGCCTCCTGATCAACGCCTTCGCCCAGGGAAGGGTCAACTGGGGCACCGTTCCCGACTACTTCTTCGACGGCGACGTCCTCAAGGGCGTCCGGAACACCATCACCATCACCGTCCTGTCCATGGTGGTAGGCGTCGTCCTCGGCGTGATCCTGGCGGTGATGCGGCTGTCCAAGAACCCCGTCACGTCCTCGATCTCCTGGTTCTACATCTGGTTCTTCCGTGGCACGCCGGTCTACGTCCAGCTTCTGCTCTGGTTCAACCTCGGACTCGTCTTCGAGTACATCAACCTCGGGCCGATCTACAAGGACTACTGGTCGTCGTTCATGACGCCCTTCCTGGCCGCCCTGCTCGGACTCGGCCTCAACGAGGCCGCGTACATGGCGGAGATCTGCCGCGCCGGCCTCCAGTCGGTGGACGAGGGCCAGACCGAGGCCGCGCACGCGCTCGGCATGAGCCACGCCAAGACGCTGCGCCGGGTGGTGCTGCCGCAGGCGATGCGGGTGATCGTGCCGCCGACCGGCAACGAGTTCATCAACATGCTCAAGACCACCTCGCTGGTCATCGCGGTGCAGTACTACGACCTGCTCCAGGCCACCTCCAACGTCGGCCAGACCTCGGGCGCCACGGTCGAGATGCTTTTCGTCGCCGCCGCCTGGTACCTGGTCCTCACCAGCGTGCTGAGCGTCGGCCAGTACTACCTGGAACGCCGGTTCGCCCGCGGTTCGACGCGGAACCTGCCGCCCACACCCCTACAGAAGGTCGTCAAGGCCAACCTGCTCTCGTTCGGCAACCGCCAGGCCGGAGGCACCGCATGACCGCCACCCCGATGGTGAAGGCCGAAGGCGTCCACAAGTCCTTCGGCGCCGTCCAGGTCCTCAAGGGCATCGACCTGGAAGTCGCCCCGCGTGAGGTGTTCTGCCTCATCGGCCCCTCCGGCTCCGGCAAGTCGACCTTCCTGCGGTGCATCAACCACCTGGAGAAGATCAACGGCGGCCGGCTGTACGTCGACGGCGAGCTCGTCGGCTACCGCCAGCAGGGCGACAAGCTCTACGAGCTGAAGGACCGCGAGGTCGCCGCCCAGCGCCGGGACATCGGCATGGTCTTCCAGCGCTTCAACCTGTTCCCGCACATGACGGCCGTGGAGAACGTCATGGAGGCGCCGGTGCAGGTCAAGCGCGAGACCAAGTCCGTCGCCCGGGAGCGGGCGCTGAAGCTGCTGGACCGCGTCGGCCTCGCCGACAAGGCGGGCAACTACCCGTCCCAGCTCTCCGGCGGCCAGCAGCAGCGGGTGGCGATAGCCAGGGCTCTCGCGATGGAGCCCAAGCTGATGCTGTTCGACGAGCCGACGTCGGCGCTCGACCCGGAGCTGGTCGGCGACGTCCTCGACGTGATGCGGGACCTCGCCGAGGAGGGGATGACCATGGTGGTGGTCACCCACGAGATGGGCTTCGCCCGCGAGGTCGGCGACTCGCTGGTCTTCATGGACAACGGCGTCGTCGTCGAATCCGGTGACCCCCGGGAGGTGCTCACCAACCCCCGGCACGAACGGACGAAGTCCTTCCTGTCCAAGGTGCTGTGAGCCGCCGGGGGCGTGCGCGGCCGCGGTCACTCCTCCACCCCGCTTCCACACCCCCGCGCATCCCGTCGGCGCCGACCCCCTCCAAGGCGCCCGCCGAACGGATGACGCAGCGCACCGCCGGACGGCGGTCGTACGGAACACGGTTCCGCGCGGCCGCCGTCCGGCGTTTGCGGACACCAGTTCGTCTACGGTGCGCGTGGCCGGAAAGTGCGTACCGCCCTCCCGCCCGACGTACGCTGTAATACCCTCGTCGGATCGACATCCATTACCCATCGGGGCCCGGCCCCGGGCCGACCACCGAAGGACCCCCCGTGGAACTGGCCTCCTACGCCGACTACGCCGTCCGGCTGGTCAACACCGAGGCGCCCGCGCGCGGCACCGACACCCTCACCTCGCTCGACGGCGCCCGGGACGTCTTCGGCCCCGCCTCCCAGATGGCGCGCCGGCTGACCGACGGCGACGTCACCCGGCTGCGCGGCGTCCGGACGCGGCTGCGCGCGGTCTTCGAGGCGGCCGCGGAGGGCGACGAGGTACGGGCCGTGGACCTGCTCAACGCGCTGCTGATGGAGTTCCCCGTCAGCCCGCAGATCTCCGGGCACCAGCAGCGCGACGAGGCCGGCCGGCCCGACTGGCACCTGCACATCGCCGACCACGCCGCGAACTCGGCGGCCGGCTACACCGCGACGGCCTGCATGGGCCTCGCCGTCCACCTCACCGAGCTGGGCGTGGACCGGCTGGGCATCTGCCAGGCCCCGCCGTGCCGCAACGCCTACCTCGACACCTCGACCAACCGCTCCCGCCGCTACTGCTCCGACCGCTGCGCCACCCGGGCCAACGTCGCCGCCTATCGGGCCCGCAAGCGGCGCGAGAGCGGCAGCCCCAGCAGCCCGGACGAGCGCACCGGCCGGACGGCCGAGGCCGCCCAGGAGAGCAGCGCGCCCGCCGACCGCTGACCCGGCTGCGGCAGCGGACGCAGCCGCACCCAGGCGCGGGCCACGACGAGCTCGTCGGGCACCGCGCCGAACTCCCGGCTGTCGTTCTCCACCAGCGGGTTGTCCCCGGTGACCCACCAGCCGCCGTCGCGCCGCTCCACCGCGCGCTTGACGATCAGCAGGTCCTGCCGGAACGGGTGCCGCAGCACCACCACGTCCCCCGGGCGCACGCTCGCGCCGTACTGCACCACCAGCTGGTCGCCCGGGTTCAGCGTCGGGACCATCGACGGGTTGTAGACCTCGGCCAGCCCGATCCGCAGCAGTCCGCGACGCTCGCGGTCCAGCCCGTGCCCGCGCTCGTCCAGTCGCTCCTGCACCTCGGCTCCTCACTCCCGTCCGTCTCCGTCCGGTCCCAGCCTGACACCGGTCTTTCGTCCTAAGCCCCACGGGGTGCCCGGGAAAAGCCTTCCCGCACCGAGTAATCTCGCACCTGAGAAGACGATCACGAGGAAGGACAGCACCACTATGCTTTCCCGCCTGTTCGCCCCCAAGGTGAAGGTCAGCGCCCACTGCGACCTGCCCTGCGGCGTGTACGACCCGGCCCAGGCCCGCATCGAGGCGGAATCGGTCAAGGCCGTCCAGGAGAAGTACCAGGCCAACGAGGACCCCCACTTCCGTGCCCGCGCCACGATCATCAAGGAGCAGCGCGCGGAGCTCGCCAAGCACCACGTCTCGGTGCTGTGGAGCGACTACTTCAAGGCGCCGCACTTCGAGAAGTACCCCCAGTTGCACCAGCTGGTCAATGACACCCTGAAGGCGCTGAGCGCCGCCAAGGCGTCGACCGACCCGAAGACGGGCGAGAAGGCGCTGGAGCTCATCGCCGAGATCGACCGTATCTTCTGGGAGACCAAGAAGGCGTAAGGCCCGCCCTCGTCCGCGCGCGGCCGAGGGGGCGCTCGACGCGCCGCCCCGGGCGCGCGGCGGTACGAGGTACGCGGTACGCGGTGCGTGTCACCGGAGAGCGAGGGGCCCGGCCGGATCACCGGCCGGGCCCCTCGTCGTCGTCCGGGCGGCGCTCACCGGACGTGCGGACCGGGGCGTACGGAGCGGCGCGCGCCCGCGCGGGCCGGTGGGCGCCCGCCTGGTCAGGCCCTCGCGCGACCGTGCGAACGTGTGACCGCCCGGTCGGGTGTCCCCCGTCCGACTACTTGGGAAGGGCCCACTTCAAGGGCGCCTTGTAGAAGCCGCGGCGGAAGGTGATGTGAGTGACCTTCTTGCCCTGCGGCACGACGAAGGTCTGGCAGAAGACGCGCTCCTCGCCCTTGTTCCACGCCTTGTCGTAGTCGGCGCTGTTGCAGTCGGCCGGCGTCCCCGGGAGCTGCCCGATGGTCAGGAGCGGCCTTCCCTGCTCGCCGCCCTCCACCAGGGTGCCGATGTTGGTGGTCACCATGGGCGGCTTCATGGGGCTGTCGCCGTCGGCCAGCTTGGCCTTCAGGTAGGCGAACGCGACCGTCTTCCCCGCGAACTTGGCCGCGTCCGAGCCGCCCTTGAGCGCCTCCGGTTTGCCCATCACCACCTTCTGGGCGGTGACGACGAACTTGCCCTTCTGGCTGGCCGTGTCCAGCTCCTGCTCCTCCGGGCTGGGCTGCCCGGCCGCGAGCTCCCGGTCGCCGGCGTCGGTCTGGCCGCCGGACTTCCCGCCGGACGACGCCGACCCCGTCTTCCCCGTTCCCGAGGCGGCGGAGTCCTTCGCGTCCTTGCCGGACGAACCGCAGGCGGTCAGCGCCAGGGCGGCCACGACGGCCCCCGCGGCGAGCGCGGCGCGGCGGGGTGCCGCGGCGGTGAGATGAGTGACGTCGATGCGCAAGGTTTCCCCCGTTTGTTCCGTGGTGCTATTCCGGTTCCGAATCCGGAAACGGCGACCGAGTTTACGCAGCGTTCTCCGCGCGGGAGAATCCGGCGCACCCGGCCGGTGAACTCCGCTATTTCCCGGCGGAATTCAGGAGAGTTTCGGTACCTCGCCTCCCGCGACCGAGGACAGGGGCCGGGGTAAGACGCCACCCGCCACACGCCCACCGCCCCGCGCCTCCCTCCTCCGCACAGGCGCGCGAAATCCCGTTGCCCGCCGCCCGGTCTCAGGGCACAGTGGGGACATCGCTTCACGCATCTCCCGGTGCGCTGGGGACGGCTACTTCGTTTCGGGAACGGGTGGTTGCGGGTTCGAATCCCGTCCGGGGCTCCCTGCCCCGGTAGCTCAACGGCAGAGCGCCATGTACCGTCCTCGACCCCGACCTCGGGAGAGCAACAGCACACACGCACCTCCCGGTGCGCGGGCCACGGCTACTTCTTTGCCGGAATCACGCCGTGGCCGAACCGATCTCGGGAGGCGCGGCACCGGGGCGTCCGGTGCGCCGGGCCGCGGCTACTTCGGGTTCGAATCCTGCGCGCGGCTCCGTCCCGTCGACACGGGACCGAGCGGCGTACCGCCCAGTCATCGGCGGGCGATCCGCGGCCCTCCCGATCTCGGACGCACCGGACCGCCGTCCGGCCTCCCTCCGACCGTCGCGGACCACGAGCCGCCACACATGACCAACCGCCGTACACCGCGGGCCGTCGCACACCACGGGCCCGTCGGTCACGGCCCAAGGGGGGATCCGTTTCTCATGTCCCGTTTCAACGCCCGCGGCCGTCGCCGCGGAGCCGCCACGTCGCCCGTCGCCACGACGGGCGTGACGACCGTCAACCACCAGGGCGGCACCGGGCACCTCCGGGACGCCCGCGGTGAGCTGTTCCTGCTCGCCGTCACCAACACCGTCACCCAGGACACGTTCTACGAGGACGGCGGGGGGCGCGACGACCGGTTCGCCGGTCTCGTACGCCGGCTGGCGGTCGAGGATCCCGAGTGGACGGCCCGGCTGCTGGGCTGGCTGCGCGCGGACGGCGGCATGCGGACGGCGTCGCTCGTCGGCGCTGCCGAGTTCGTCCACGCGCGGCTCGCGGCAGGCGAGGCGGCGGCGCCGGCCGCCGGGCCGTACGGCAACCGGGGCGTCGTGGCGTCGGTCCTGCTCCGCCCGGACGAGCCGGGCGAGTTGCTCGGCTACTGGACGTCGCGGTACGGGCGGGCGGTGCCGAAGCCGGTCAAGCGCGGCGTGGGGGACGCGGTGCGCCGGCTGTACCACGGCAAGGCGCTGCTCAAGTACGACACCGCCGGCAAGGCGTTCCGCTTCGGCGACGTCCTCAACCTCGTCCACCCCGCTCCGGACCCCGCCAAGCCGTGGCAGGGCGAGCTGTTCCGCTACGCGCTGGACCGCCGGCACCACCCGGAGACCGCCGTACCGCCGGCCGCCGACCCCGTGCTCACCGCGCACCGGGAGCTGATGTCCGTCCCGGTCGCGGAGCGGCGGGCCGTGCTCACCGGCCCGGACGGCGCCGAACGGCTGGCCGCGGCGGGCATGACGTGGGAGGCGCTGGCCGGCTGGCTCCAGGGGCCGCTGGACCGGGCGGCCTGGGAGGCCGTCATCCCGTCCATGGGCACCATGGCGCTCGTCCGCAACCTGCGGAACTTCGACGAGGCGGGGGTGGGCGACGAGGTCGCCGCCGCCGTCGCCGCGCGGATCGCCGACCCGGTGGAGGTGGCCCGCTCCCGGCAGTTCCCCTTCCGCTACCTGGCCGCGTACCGGCACACCGGCTCCCTGCGCTGGGCCGACGCCCTGGAGCGCGCGCTGTCCCACTCGCTCGTCAACGTCCCGTCCCTGAACGGCCGGACGCTGGTGCTGGTCGACCGGTCGGCGTCGATGTTCGACGGGATCAGCGAGCGGACCCGGCTGAACCGGGCCGACAGCGCGGCGGTCTTCGGCACGGCGCTCGCCCTCCGGGCGGAGTCGGCCGACCTGGTGGAGTTCGGCACGACGAGCCGCCGGATCCCGCTGGCTCCCGGTACCTCGGTACTGCGGGCGACGGAACGGTTCGGCGCACTGGGCGGCACGGAGACCGCGGACGCGGTGCGCCGGCACTACGCCGGGCACGACCGCGTGGTCATCGTCACCGACGAGCAGGCGGCTCCCGGCGGGTACGGCGACGCCGCGTCCGCCGTCCCGGCCCACATCCCCGTCTACACCTGGAACCTCGCCGGCTACCGCACCGGACACGCCCCCTCGGGCACCGGCGGCCGGCACACTTTCGGCGGTCTCGGTGACGCCGCCTTCCGCGCGATCCCGCTGCTGGAGGCGGGGCGGGACGCGGCGTGGCCGTGGGAGGGACGCGGCGCGGACGAACGGTCCTGAAGCTCGCCTCGGCGGTCATGCCGTACCTCTCGGGGCGGTGGAGCCGCCCCGGCGCGTCGTCCGTCAGACCGCCGTCTCCGCCGTCGCGGCCTCCGCCAAGGCCGTCCCGAAGGCGCTGAGCCGGGCCGTCGCCGCGTCACGGTGACGGACCAGGCCGAGGGCGGACGGGGTGAGGCCGTCCACGGGGACGAACGCGAGGTCCTCGCGGCCCTGGTACGCCCCGGTCGGCCGGCACAGCAGCATGCCGCCGCGGCCGGCGGCGGCCAGGGTCAGGCCCTCCTGGAGCGTGGACACCACCGGCCCCGCCGGAACCGGCCGGCCGCCCGGGGTGACGGCCGGCGCCTGCGCCGCCCGCCAGTAGGCCGGGGCCGGGGCGGCGGGGCCGATGAGGGGGCAGTCGGCGAGGTCCTCGGCGCGGAGGCGGTCGCGGGACGCGAACGGATGCCGTACCGACACCGCGAGCGTCTGCCGCTCCCGGGAGAAGACCGGGCCGAGCACCAGATCCGGCTCGGCGACCGGCAGCAGGACGACGGCCGTGTCGACCTCGCCCCGGCGTACCGGGCCGAATGGGTCGGCGAGCGGAATCTCCGCCATCTCGATCTCGCACCCGGGGTGGCGTTCCCGGAAGGCGTGCACGGCCGCCACGACCGTACGTCCGGCGACGCCCTGGAAGCCGACGCGCAGGACGCCCTCGACGCCGCGCGCCGCGTCGCGGACGTCGCCGACCGCGTTCCGGAGCGCGTCGTAGGCGGGGCGCAGGTCGGCGAGGAAACGTTCACCCAGGGGGGTCAGGGCCACCCGCCGGCTGGTGCGGTGGACGAGGCGCGCCCCGACGCGGCGTTCCAGGGCGCGGAGCAGCTGGCTGACCCTGCTCTGCGAGACGAACAGCCGCTCGCCGGCGCGGCCGAAGTGCAGTTCCTCGGCCAGGGCGAGGAAGCATTCCAGTTCCCGCAGGTCCAGGCCGCTCACCGGCTCTCCTCTCTCTCCGTCCGCCTGACGGACGCGTCCGCCGTCGCCGTCTCGGGCCGCAGCCGTCAAAGCGGTCGTCGGCGCCGAAGCGGTCGTCGGCGCCGTCATCGATAAGTCCCGCTCATGGAGCGGTGAGCGATCGGCCGTTGTTCCCGGCGGGGCCCGCGCCGAGGCTGGACGCATGATGAAGATCGGAAACACGGGTGGGTGGCCGGCCGTGGCCGCCGTGGCGGCGGGCACGTTCTCGGTGGTGACGACGGAGATGCTGCCGATCGGTCTGCTCAGCCCGATCGGGGAGGGGCTGGGCGTGTCGGACGGCACGGCCGGGCTGACGATGACGCTCCCCGGGGTGGTGGCGGCCGTGGCCGCGCCCGCCGTCGCGATGTGCGCGGGCCGGCTGGACCGGCGCCTGCTGCTGCTGACGCTGATGGGGCTGCTCACCGCCGCCGACTTCCTCTCCGCCGCCGCACCGGGGATCGAGGTGCTGCTGGTGATGCGGGTGCTGGTGGGTGTGTGCATCGGCGGGGTGTGGGCCATCGCCGCCGGACTGGGCGCACGGCTCGTCCCCTCCCCCGCCGTCGGCCGCGCCACCTCGGTGATCTTCAGCGGGATCGCCGTGGCCTCGGTGCTCGGCGTCCCCGCGGGCACGTCGGTGGGCGGGTGGGCCGGCTGGCGGGCGGCCTTCGTCGCGATGGGAGCGGTCGCGCTCCTGGTGACGGTGGCCCTGGCGGTGGTCCTGCCGCCGCTGCCGCCCCGGGGCGCGGCACCGTCGCGCGCCCTGCCCGCGCTGCTGCGCGCCCGCCGGGTCCGCGCGGCGCTGCTGGTCGTCCTGCTGCTGGTGTGCGGTCACTTCGCGGGCTACACCTTCGTCCGCCCCGCCCTGGAACGGATCCCCGGGACGGGCTCGTCCACGATCAGCGGCCTCATGCTCGCGTACGGCGTCGCCGGCGTGGCGGGCAACTTCCTGGCCGGCACGGCGGCCGTCCGGCATCCGCGCCGCGTCCTGACGGTGATCGCGGTGACGCTGGGGGCGGTCATACCCGCCGTCTCGCTGACGGCCGGCGGAACGGCGGGGGCGGCCGGGCTGCTCGTGGCGTGGGGACTCGCCTACGGCGGCGTCTCGGTCGGAACGCAGACCTGGCTGTCGGCCGTGGCACCAGAGGCGGGGGAAGCGGCGTCCGCGCTCTTCGTCGCGGTCTTCAACGGGGCCATCGCGCTCGGAGCTCTGCTGGGCGGCCGGACGGTGGACGCGGTGTCGGTACCCGCCGCCCTGTGGCTGGGCGGCCTGCTGGCCGCCGCGGCCGTGGTGCCGCTGGGACTGTCGGGTCGTACGGGGACGCGGCCGGGGCGTCCGGGACGGACGGGGCAGCCCGGGGAGACGGTCGGGACGGGTGCCGCGTCCTGACGTCCGTGCGCCATGCCGGATGTCCCGTACGGCGCCCCGCCCCTCGGTCCTCCCTCATCCCGCGGCCCCCAACGTCTGTACCGCCGGCCCGTGCGGCCGAGGACCTGACCGACGACCACCGCCACGAGGACGATCGCGAGCCCGACCGCCTGCCGGAGCGTCAGGTCCTGTCCATCGCCACCACGCCGATGACCGCCGCGACCGGCGGGCCGACGAGGCCGAGGTGGGGGCGAGGCGTCCGATACCGCAGAGGAAGCAGGGGCAGGCGGCGGCGCACCACCCCGCGCGTCCGGCGGGGGAGCGCCGCCCCCTCCCCCCCCGAC
>NZ_JBPQTX010000156.1:0-16267 GCF_051386555.1 Streptomyces sp. URMC 126 | reverse complement strand
GGGCATGGCTGGTTGGCTACGTTCGGGAGGGATAACCGCTGAAAGCATCTAAGCGGGAAGCCTGCTTCGAGATGAGGACTCCCACCCACTTGATGGGGTAAGGCTCCCAGTAGACGACTGGGTTGATAGGCCAGGTGTGGAAGACCGGTAACGGTTGGAGCTGACTGGTACTAATAGGCCGAGGGCTTGTCCTCAGTTGCTCGCGTCCACTGTGTTGGTTCTGAAACCACGAACAACCAAAGTGCCGGTTGTTGATATGTTTCATAGTGTTTCGGTGGTCATAGCGTTAGGGAAACGCCCGGTTACATTCCGAACCCGGAAGCTAAGCCTTTCAGCGCCGATGGTACTGCATGGGGGACCGTGTGGGAGAGTAGGACGCCGCCGAACTAAATTTGATAAAGCCGTAGGCTCTGAATCGATGTGAAATCGATTCAGAGCCTACGGCTTTTCTGCGTTTCCCGATAGCGTGGCCGTCATGAGCGGTCGCGCACAGCTGATGTGGGATGAGGCGGTCACCGGCTACGACTTCGGTCCGGGGCACCCCATGGACCCCGTACGGCTCGCCCTCACCATGCGGCTCGTCGAGGCGTTCGGTCTGGACAAGGCGGTGCGCGTGGTGGCGGCCAAGCCGGCCGGGGAGTCGACGCTCCGGCTGGTGCATCGTCAGGACTACATCGAGGCCGTCCGGACGGCGTCGGCCGACCCGCGGTCCGCCGATCCCGCCTACGGTCTCGGCACCCCCGACGACCCCGCCTTCGCCGGGATGCACGACGCCGCCGCGCTGATCGCCGGTCAGTCCGTCGCGGCCGCCGAAGCGGTGTGGCGTGACGAGGCCCTGCACGCCGTCAACTTCGCCGGCGGACTGCACCACGCCATGCCCGGAGCCGCCGCCGGCTTCTGTGTCTACAACGACGCCGCCCTCGCCGTCGCCCGGCTCCTCGAACTCGGCGCCGAGCGCGTGGCCTACGTCGACGTGGACGTTCACCACGGGGACGGCGTCCAGGCCGCGTTCTGGGAGGACCCCCGGGTCCTCACCGTCTCGTTGCACGAACACCCCCGCACACTCTTCCCGCAGACCGGATGGCCCGAGGAGACCGGTGCCCCGGAGGCCGAGGGAAGCGCGGTCAACGTGGCGCTGCCGGCCGGGACGGGCGACTCGGGATGGCTGCGGGCATTCCACGCCGTCGTGCCCGAGCTGCTCGCCGCTTTCCGTCCGCAGGTCCTGGTGACCCAGCACGGGGCCGACACGCACTTCGAGGACCCCCTCGCGCATCTGACCGTCTCCCTGGACGCCCAGCGCCTCGTCGCCGAGTCCTGCCACGCCCTGGCCCACGAGCACGCCGACGGGCGCTGGGTGGCCCTGGGCGGCGGCGGGTACGCGGTCGTCGACGTCGTGCCGCGGTCCTGGACGCACCTGTGCGCCGTCGCCGCCGGCCGGCCCGTCGAGCCCGGCACGGCCGTTCCGGAGGACTGGCGGCACGAGGCCTACCGGCGGACCCGTCAGTGGGGGCCCCTGCGGATGACCGACGGACTGCGGCCCGAGTGGCGGGACTTCACGGCGTACGGGTACGACCCCGCGGATCGCCTGGACCAGGCAATCCTGGCGACCCGTCGGGCCGTCTTCCCGGCACACGGCCTGCTTCCATGACCCCCTGAACCTCCCTGACCCCCCCTGAACCCCCCTGACCTTTTGACCTCGTCCGTGTCCCTCGGACCGGGCCGTCCGGGCTGGGCACGGGCCGTCCGCGCACCCCATCCCCCTCCGCCCCCGTTACCCGTGCGTGGAACGCTTGCGCGCGCATCTGCTCGCCGCCGGTCTCGCCGGGGTCGTGGCCACCGCCCGGGAGCGGAGCCTCGACCGCTACCGGAGGTTCGTCGCCCGGGACCCCGCGGTGCTGATGGGGCTGGAGCCGGAAAGTGACTGGGACTACAAGGAATTGTTACGGCTGATGGGCCAAAGGTGTGGAGTTTCAGCCGATCCTGAACAGACTTCCGGGCATGATGTGATCGACCCGGATCGAACACTGGCGGCGCTGCGAGCCTTCGCGGAACGCCTCGCCACGGTCGCCGCGGCGGGCGCTCCGGTGTTGATCGGTACCGGTCACCCCCACCGGCTCCTGGGTTTCTACGCCGGTTTGGCCGCAGGCCTGTCGTCGGCGGGATGTGCTGTCCTCACCCCGGCGCAGGGTCGAAGTATCGACATAACGACCCGGTTTGGCGTACGCACATACAACCTTGACTACGTCCGGGGAGTCGCGATGGTGCGCGAACCCGGCGCGCGCGCCACCGCGAACGAGCCGGGCGCACACACGCATTCACCCCTCCCGCTTCGTACCGCGCTGGCTGCCGCGGCGGATGCCGGCGGGCCCCTCCCGGCCCTGGTCATCGGGGACCACGGATGGGTCTGCGGGGCAGGTCAACTGGGTTTTGAGGCCGTCGGACTGGCGGACTCCGACGACCCCGCGGTCTTCGTCGGGGAGGCCGAGGGGACGGTGTCCGTGGCCGTTCCGCTTGATGACACTGTGCGGTCTGATTACTACCGACCGCTTACTCGCTATGTACTCAATCGAGCGTGTCTGTCACGGTAGGCGGCCGATGGCTGCTCCTCTTCCCCACTCGCATCACCCGCCCCTAATCTGGGGAGTGAGCGCGCAGCGACGAGGAGTCACCGGAGGGGAAGCCGGTGCGCGTCATGTGCGGAAGGTTCAGGTGTGTCATGGCTGCTGGCGAAAGGCCTCTCAACGAGGTCGTGTTCCTGACCGTGGCGGAAGTCGCCGCGGTGATGCGCGTGTCCAAGATGACCGTGTACCGCTTGGTGCACAGTGGTCATCTGCCGGCGATCCGGGTGGGAAGGTCCTTCCGGGTCCCAGAGCAGGCGGTGCACGAGTACCTCCGTGAGTCATTTGTGGGGGTGGAAACCGCCTGACGAGGACCTCGGATTACGCTGTTCGCCCGGTGCCGGGTAGGCTGGCCCGATGTAGGTCGTGTGGGCTCGGACGCC
Organism: Streptomyces sp. URMC 126; assembly: GCF_051386555.1. Lineage (NCBI taxonomy): Bacteria > Bacillati > Actinomycetota > Actinomycetes > Kitasatosporales > Streptomycetaceae > Streptomyces > Streptomyces sp. URMC 126. Next base: position 13,266 of record NZ_JBPQTX010000156.1, on the reverse strand, counting down.
CCGCACCGAGTGAATCGATGTAAGCGAGGGTAGTCGTGGGCTCTGTTATCAAGAAGCGGCGCAAGCGGATGGCCAAGAAGAAGCACCGCAAGCTGCTCAAGCGCACTCGCGTTCAGCGCCGCAACAAGAAGTAAGCAGCGTCGCTGTGTTCGTCCCGCAGCCCTTCTCCCGCTCCGGTGGGGGGAGGGCTGCGGTGCGTCCTGCGGGCGGTCCGCCCCCGGGAGGACGGGAGGCCCGGGGAGACGAGGGAGGCGCGGGGGCCCGTACGGGGTCTACGGCGCTCCGGGAGGCCCCAGGGGCCCGTAGGGCCGGACGGGGCGCCCCACGCCGCGTACGGCGGTCCGCGCGGCTGGAAATGTCGCTCCCCGCGACGAGCGCACGTCACAGCGCGACGGCGAGCCGCTACGGTGGCCGCCACAGGGCACCGGGAGTCGCGGCGCCCCGAATCACGGCAGCCGAAGCCACGTCACCCCGAAGCCGGGCACGCGTGAACGGGGCCGCCGCGAACAGGGCAGCCGGAAGCGGGTGGGGGACGTCCCCACGGAAGGGAAGGCGCTGACCTTGGGCAGGGTGGTGCTCGTCACCGGAGCCGCGCGCCGGCTGAGCGGCCGTTTCGTCCGCCGGATCCTGCGGGAGCCCGGCGTCGACCGGGTCGTCGCGGTGGACGCGGTGCCGCCCGAGCACGGCCTGGGCGGGGCCGAATTCGTCCGGGCCGACATCCGGCAGCCCGCCATCGCCCGGGTGCTGACCGAGCACGCGGTCGACACCGTGGTCCACATGGACGTCACCGGCACCCCGCTCGGCAAGCGCGGCAACGGCCGGGGCAGCCGGAGCGTGGTCAAGGAGACCAACGTCATCGGCACCATGCAGCTGCTGGGCGCCTGCCAGAAGACCCCCTCCGTCCAGCGGCTGGTGGTGAAGTCCACCACGAGCGTCTACGGCTCGGCGCCCCGCGACCCCGCGGTCTTCACCGAGACGACGCCGCCCAAGTCGCTGCCCGGCGGCGGCTTCGCGAAGGACGCCGTCGAGGTCGAGGGCTACGTCCGGGGGTTCGCCCGCCGGCGGCCGGACGTGGCCGTGTGCGTGCTGCGCTTCGCCAACCTGCTCGGGCCCGGCGCCGACTCGCCGCTCGCCGAGTACTTCTCGCTGCCCGTGCTGCCGACGGTCCTCGGCTTCGATCCGCGGCTGCAGTTCGTGCACGAGGACGACGCGGTCGAGGTACTGCGGATCGCCGCTTCGGAGCCCGCCAGGGGCACGCTCAACAGCGGGACGTTCAACATCGCGGGCGACGGCGTCGTCCTGCTCTCCCAGGCCGCCAGGCGCCTCGGCCGCCCCACCCTGCCGTTCTTCCTCCCCAGTGTCACCTGGGCCGGCTCCGCGCTGCGCGCCCTCGGGATGCTGGACTTCTCACCGGAGCAGATCCGGCTCCTCACCCACGGCCGTGTCGTGGACACCACCCAGATGCGGGAGACGCTCGGCTTCCACCCCCGGTACACCTCGGCGGGGGCCTTCGCCGACTTCACCCGGAGCCGTGGCACCGGTCTGCTGCCGCCCCACACCCTCGCCCGTACCGTCGACCGGATCGCCGCCGCGGTGCCTGCCGGCCGCGGCCTGAAGTGAGGAGCGCACGCAGCATGGCGGACGCGAAGGTCATCCCGTTCGGCGAGGAGCCGCGGTCCCGGCGGAGGTCGCGGCGCGGCGCCCCGGGCGGCCGTACCCCGCGGGCCGCCGCGGCGCCCCTCGCGCCCGTCCCGCCGCCGCGGGACGAGCCGGAGGAGCCGGCCGGATCCCCCGGCGCCCCCGAGGCCCCCGACGCGGCCGGCGCCGCGCGGGAGGCCGCCGACGGCTGGGAGCGGAAGCTCGCCCACGGGCTGAACTTCCTGCGCCGCCGGATCACCGGCGACTACGAGGTGGACGAGTTCGGCTTCGACAAGGAGCTCACCGACCAGGTCGTGCTCTCCGCCCTGCGCCCGTTCGCCGAGAAGTACTTCCGGGTGGAGGTGCGGGGCATCGAGAACATCCCGGAGAAGGGCGCGGCCCTGATCGTCGCCAACCACTCCGGGACGCTCCCGATCGACGGGCTGATGCTCCAGGTCGCGGTCCACGACCACCATCCGGCGGCCCGGCACGTCCGGATGCTCGCCGCCGACTTGGTCTTCAAGCTGCCGGTGGTCAACGAGATCTCCCGCAAGCTCGGCCACACCCTCGCCTGTGCCGAGGACGCCCAGCGGCTGCTGGAGCGCGGCGAGGTGGTCGGGGTGATGCCGGAGGGGTTCAAGGGGATCGGGAAGCCGTTCTCGGAGCGGTACCGGCTGCAGCGGTTCGGCCGGGGCGGCTTCGTCTCGACGGCGCTGCGGGCCGGGGCGCCGATCGTGCCGTGTTCGATCGTCGGGGCCGAGGAGATCTACCCGATGATCGGCAACTCCAAGACGCTGGCGCGGCTGCTGGGGCTGCCGTACTTCCCGCTGACGCCGACGTTTCCGTGGCTCGGGCCGCTGGGCGCGGTGCCGCTGCCGACGAAGTGGACGATCCAGTTCGGGGAGCCGGTGCCCACCGAGGGGTATCCGCCGGAGGCGGCGGACGATCCGATGCTGATGTTCAACCTGACCGACCAGGTGCGGGAGACGATTCAGCACACGCTGTACAAGCTGCTGGTGCGGCGGCGGTCCGTGTTCTTCTGAGCCCTGCTCGTGCCCGCGGACGGCGACGGCGGCCGGCGCTCCCGAAGGAGCCCCGGCCGCCGTCGTCTCCGCTACTTCTGCTCCTCGCCGTGGATGCCGAGCCCGGGAAGGATGTCCGGCAGCAGCGGCGGGAGGGTGACGTCCGGCTGCTTGGACGGCTTGCCGTCCTTGCCTTCCCTGCCGTGCTGCGGGGCGGTGCCGGCCGGGCTCTCCGCCGTCGGGGCGGGCCGGAGCAGGCCCGTGCCGCCGAGCAGCCCCTCCTGCTCGTCCTGGGCGCTCTGGGAGGGCGCCGCCGGACGGTGGGAGGCGTGCTTGCCGCCGCCGCTCGACGAGCTGTGGGGCGCGGGGGCGCTGTGGCCCGGGGTGCCCCGGTGGTCGTTGTGCGGGGTGGCGGTGGCGTGCCGGCCGCCGTTCTCGTGCCGCTCCTTGTCGTGGATCAGCGACTGCAGCGGTTCGATCTCGTCGTCTATGGCCCTGAAGACCGAGCTGACGTCGTCTCGCACGTCGGTGAGCGGGAGCGGCAGCCGGTCGCGCAGCTGGCTCCAGCCCTCGCGGTGCGAGGCGGTGAACGACGAGAGCCGCCGCAGCGGGCCCAGGGAGCCGTCGTGCTCGTACGCGGCCCGGAGGAGGCGGTGGCCCTCGGAGACGTCCTGGCGCATGCCCGTGAGGGTCCTGCGGATCTCGCTCAGGTCCTCGTGGTCGAGGTGGCCGGAGCGGCCCCGCTCCATCAGCCGGCGGGCCTCCTGGAGGCGGGTGGAGGCCTGGTCGAGGAGGATGTCGCCGCGCTCGGAGTCGCTGTCGGCCATGCCGAGCTTGAGGTCCTCCATGCCGCGCTTGAGCCCGTAAAGGGTGTCGCCCGGCAGGGCGTTGGAGCTGGCGGCGGCGACCCCGCCGAGCGCTCCGGCCGCGACGCCCACGGTGAGCCCGCCGGCCGCCAGCCCCTTGGACCAGCGGGAGCGCGGCTTGAGCCGGCCGAGCGGGCCGGCCCGGTGGGCCCCCCGGCCGGAGGAGCCGGCCGGTCCGGCCGCCGCCGGGGCCCTGCGGGGCTCCGGCACCGATGCGGCGCCCCCGGCGAACTGGGCCTCCATGGCGGCGATCAGCTGCGCCCGCTGCACGGTCCGTACCTCGGGATCGAGCTCGGGGGCGGGCAGCGCGGCGAGGCCGCCCACCAGGCTCAGCAGCCGTTCCCGCTCGGCCTCGGCCGCGGGTGGGTCGGTCCGTACGGCCGCCTCGCCCTGGAGTTCCTGCTCCTCCAGGGCTTGGGCGAAGGCGTTCGCCCGCCGGTGCGCCGAAACGTTCGCGATCACAGGCGGCACCTCCTCTCGTCATGACGATCGACTCCCCCGGACACCTGGAGGTTGCACGCCTTGAGTGCATCCACTCGAACGAGTGAGTGTGTGCGGGCATGGCGCGACAGCGGGAAGTCTGCATCCCGCACAACGAGCGGCGTGGCAGTCGGGTTACGCGCCGCCGTCGCGGGCGGGCCGTCGGGCGGCCGGCCGGCGGGTCCCGGCGGCGTCTCACCGGGGGTCGGCGGCGGCTCAGCGGGCGTCGTCGGGGAGGAGCCGGGCGAGGGTGCGGACGGCCCGGTACTGCAGGGTCTTGATCGCGCCTTCGTTCTTCCCCATGACCCGGGCGGTCTCGGCGACCGACAGGCCCTGGAGGAAGCGCAGGGTGACGCACTCCTGCTGCTGGGGGTTGAGCTTGCGCACCGCCTCCAACAGGGCGGCGTTGGACAGGGATTCGAGGACGGAGTCCTCGGGGCTGCGCTCGACCTCGTTGGCGTCGAGCATCTCGCCGGTGGTGACCTCCAGGCGGAACCGGGAGGACTTGAAGTGGTCGGCGACGAGGTTGCGGGCGATGGTGACCAGCCAGGCGCCGAAGTCGCGGCCCTGCCAGGTGAAGGTGCCGATACGGCGCAGGGCGCGCAGGAACGTCTCGCTGGTCAGGTCCTCGGCCGTGGCCCGGCCGCCGACGCGGTAGTAGATGTAGCGGTAGACGGTGTCCGCGTACTGGTCGTAGAGCCGGCCGAAGGCCTCGGCCTCGCCGGCCTGGGCGCGCTCGACGAGATCCAGCATGCGGGCGCTGTCGCTGTCGGCGCTGGGGCGGCGCGTCGTAGTGGTGGCGGCGGTGCCGCGGCGGGCGCGTCTGCCGACGGCGGCGCCGGCCTCGGCGAGGGCGTAGCAGGGGCTCCTTTGCCCGGCAGCGCCAACGGCTACCGCGGGGATGGGTGTGGCGAAGGCGGGGACGGCGTACGCGGTGGGGACGAAGCCGCGCAGGCGGTCGACGACCGCTGCGCGCAGCGTAGCCAGGCCCGAGGCGTCAACCCCGACGTGTGGGTACACGGGACTCCCAGAGGCAGAGCTTCCATCACGTGCAGTGCCGGTGCGTTCACTCGACGTAGGGACAAGCGAGGTACCGGTTTGCGTTTGAGGAGAATAACCCTTCGTACAGGCAGCACTACACCGAGTTGCTCAAATCACCGTTTCCGTTCGCACTTCCACCCATTGCTGCACGTTCAAATATCGAACTCACAGCGGAAGTTGACCGTATTTGCTGTGGGTGTGGCCGATTGGGCAGCGTGTTGTGGCAATCCGGACACGGCAGGACTGCCGGGGGCTGTGTGGGGGTATGACAACCGGATTGCCTGTGGGGGAACGCCGGTTACTCAGCGTGGCGCGTGGGGCGTCTGCGGCTCGCCTGGGTGATCGCTCGTTCCGGTGACGAGGACTGGCGGCCGGGTCGCGGACGGCGCGGGGAGAACCGGCGGGGGCCGAAGAAGACCGGACGCGTTCGGAGCGCGGGGCGAGTGGCGTCCTGGCGGCACGGCCGGGCCCCGGGGGGACGGCGTGCGGCTGGGGGCAGGGGTCCGGATCCGGTGCGTCAGCGGCGGCGGCGGTGCAGGGCTACGGCCGCGGCGGTTCCGCCCGCCAGGGCGCCCAGGCCGACGGCGGCCGGGATGCCGATCCGGGCCGCCTTGCGGCCGGTGCGGTAGTCGCGCAGCCGCCAGCCGTGCTCCCGGGCGTGCCGCCGCAGCCGGGCGTCGGGGTTGACCGCGCAGGGGTGGCCTACCAGCGAGAGCATCGGGATGTCGTTGGCGGAGTCGCTGTACGCGGCGCACCGGGAGAGGTCCAGGCCCTCGGCGGCGACCAGGGCGCGGACGGCCTCGGCCTTGGCCGGGCCGTGCAGCATCTCGCCGACGAGCTTGCCGGTGTAGACGCCGCCGACGGACTCGGCGACGGTGCCCAGGGCGCCGGTCAGGCCCAGCCGGCGGGCGATGATCGTCGCGGTCTCGATCGGGGCCGCGGTGACCAGCCAGACCTTCTGGCCCGCGTCCAGGTGGGCCTGGGCGAGGGCGCGGGTGCCGGGCCAGATGCGCTCGGCCATGTACTCGTCGTAGATCTCCTCGCCGACGGCCATCAGCTCCGAGACCCGGTGGCCCTTGACGATCGACAGGGCGCTGTCGCGCGCGTCCTGGATGTGCGCCGGGTCCTCGTTGCCGGCCAGCCGGAACCAGGCCTGCTGCCAGGCGAACCGGGCGAGTTCGCGCTTGCGGAAGAAGTGCCGCTTGTAGAGGCCGCGGCCGAAGTGGAAGAGGGCGGCGCCCTGCATCACGGTGTTGTCGAGGTCGAAGAAGGCGGCGGCCTTCACGTCGCCGGGGACGGGGAACTCCGGCTCGGCGGCGCGGGCGGCCTTCTTGCCGGTCGCGGCGGCGGGCGCCTCCTCGGCGGCGGCCGGGGCGGCCTCCCGGGCCTCCTGCTCCTGGACCGTCTTCCGGGCGGCCTCGGCCGCCGCCTCGCCCGCCCGGACACTGCGCGCGGTGGCGTAGCGGCGCGGCGAGAGCCACGTGAGCCAGGACAGCCAGCGGAACTCGAGGCGCGCCCCGAAGGGGCTCCTGCCGGGACGGCGGTCGGGCGACGGGTGGGCCATGCCGCGAGCATAGCCAGTTTGTTCGGAGTGATCAGGACGGCGTGGGGGCTCCGGCGTGAACGATACGTGTCGGTAACGTCACACCTTCCGCCCAGCGCGGGGCGCGGTCAGCCGCCGAGGGCCTTGCGCAGCCGGTCCGGGTTCACGCGCCAGAAGTCGTGCTGCTCGCCGTCGATCAGGACGACCGGGATCTGCTCCCAGTACTTGCGGTGCAGGTCCTCGTCCTGGGTGATGTCCTTCTTCTCCCAGCGGGTACCCAGGGCGCCGCAGACCTCGGCGATCACCGTCTCGGCGGCGTCGCAGAGGTGGCAGCCGGGCTTGCCGACGAGGGTGACGACGTGGTCCGCGGGGTTCTTGCGGCGGCGGAGCAGGCTCATGCGGCCATTGTGCCGGGGCCGGACGGGTGCGCAGAGGGCCGGACGGGCCCTGGTGATCAGGGGGGCGCCGCCGTTCCGGGCGGGGCGAATAGGTGCCTGAGTCGACTACCATCATGGGCGATTTGTAGGTGTCCGGGGGTATAGCGGTGAGGAGTGATCGCCCGTGTCCCCGTCGACCGACCCCTGGTGCGGGCGTGACGCGCGTGGTTGTCGACGCGATCCCGACAATGGTTCCCCGAACCGGCCGAAAGACCGCGTGACGCCTGTCACTTTGCACGGACAAAGCGGACACCATCTTTGTGCACGCGTTCACAAAGACATAGCCTGCATACGACGGGGCGGTCCTGGGACAGGGCGCCGCCCGCAGCCCCGCTCTACCCGCAGGAGCACCGTGGCAACTGGCCGAACTCACCGACCGGCGACCCGAAGCCGAGGGATTCCCGAGGCCACCGTCGCCCGGCTTCCGCTGTATCTGCGCGCGCTGACCGCGCTCTCCGAGCGCTCGGTCCCCACGGTCTCCTCGGAGGAGCTCGCGACCGCGGCGGGGGTCAACTCCGCCAAGCTGCGCAAGGATTTCAGCTACCTCGGCTCGTACGGCACCCGCGGCGTGGGCTACGACGTGGAGTACCTCGTCTACCAGATCTCCCGCGAGCTCGGCCTCACCCAGGACTGGCCGGTCGTCATCGTCGGCATCGGCAACCTCGGCGCGGCGCTCGCCAACTACGGCGGCTTCGCCTCCCGCGGCTTCCGTGTCGCGGCCCTGATCGACGCCGACCCCGCGATGGCGGGCAAGCCGGTGGCCGGGCTGCCCGTGCGGCACACCGACGAACTCGAGTCGATCATCAGCGACAACGGCGTCTCCATCGGCGTCATCGCCACCCCGGCCGGCGCCGCCCAGCAGGTCTGCGACCGGCTGGTGGCCGCCGGGGTCACCTCGATCCTCAACTTCGCGCCGACCGTGCTCGCGGTGCCGGACGGCGTCGACGTCCGCAAGGTCGACCTGTCGATCGAACTCCAGATCCTGGCCTTCCACGAGCAGCGCAAGGCCGGCGAGGAGCCGGGGCAGGCCGGCCAGGCCGCGCGGCCCGCGGCTTCGCGACCGGGAAGCGCCCGTCCGGCCGCCGCCGCGGCGGTCCGCGACGGCAGGAAGGGACCGGACGGGGACGTCCCCGCCGTGATGCCGGCATGAGCCTGCTCGTCGTGGGTCTCAGCCACCGCAGTTCGCCGGTGAGCGTGCTGGAGCGGGCCTCCCTGACCCCCGAGGCCCGGGCCGCGCTGGCGCACGACACCCTCGCGGCCGAGCCGGCCACCGAGGCGGCCGTGCTCGCCACCTGCAACCGCATCGAGCTCTACGCCGACGTGGACAAGTTCCACGCCGGTGTCGCCGAGCTGTCCACGCTGCTCGCCCGCCACACGGGCGTCCCGCTGGACGAGCTCACCCCGCACCTCTACGTCCACTACGAGGACCGCGCCGTCCACCACCTCTTCTCGGTGGCCTGCGGCCTGGACTCGATGGTCGTCGGCGAGGGCCAGATCCTGGGCCAGATCAAGGACGCCCTCGCCCTGGCCCAGGAGCTGCACAGCGCCGGCCGGCTGCTCAACGACCTGTTCCAGCAGGCCCTGCGGGTCGGCAAGCGCGCCCACAGCGAGACCGGCATCGACCGGGCCGGGCAGTCGCTCGTCACCTTCGGCCTGGAGCAGCTCCACGACGGCCCGTCCGTCGAGGAGTGGGCCGCGGGCAAGCGCGCCCTGGTCATCGGCGCCGGCTCCATGTCCTCCCTCGCCGCCGCCACCCTGGCCCGCGCGGGCGTCGCCCACGTGGCCGTCGCCAACCGGACCCTGGAGCGCGCCCGGCGGCTCGCGGAGATCCTGACCGAGCCCGGCGCCGCCGGGAAGGTCACCGCGAGCGCGGTGGAGATGAGCGTCCTGCCCGAGGAGCTCGCGCTCGCCGACATCGTCGTCTCCTGCACCGGCGCCACCGGCCTGGTCCTGACGGCCGACGCGGTCACCGCCGCGCTCGCCCGCCGGCCGGGCTGCGCGGTCGACGCCGACTGCGCCGGCGGCACCCGGCTCGCCCTGCTCGACCTCGCCATGCCGCGCGACATCGACGCCGCCGCGCACGGCATCGACGGCGTGCGGTTCGTCGACATCGAGGCGCTGGCCGAGGCCTCGGCCGACGCGCCGATGGCCGCCGACGTCGACCGGGTGCGGACCATCGTCTCCGACGAGGTCGCCGCCTTCGGCGCCGCCCAGCGCGCCGCCCACATCACGCCCACCGTGGTCGCCCTGCGCACCATGGCCGCGGACGTGGTCGCCGGCGAGATCGCCCGGCTCGACGGGCGGCTGCCCGGGCTGGACGACAAACAGCGCGCCGAGATCACCCAGACCGTCCGCCGCGTCGTCGACAAGCTCCTCCACGCACCGACCGTGCGGGTCAAGGAGCTGGCCGCGACCCCCGGCGGCGCCGGCTACGCCGACGCCCTGCGGGAGCTCTTCGACCTCGACCCGCAGGCGGTCGCCGCCGTCAGCCGGGCCGACGCGCGGCTAGACACCAAGAACAACGCACGGGAGTCGGCATGAACGGCACAACCACCGCCCCGCTGCGCCTGGGCACCCGGCGCAGCAAGCTGGCCATGGCCCAGTCGGGGCAGGTCGCCGAGGCGGTGCGACGGCTGACCGGCCGCCCGGTCGAGCTGGTCGAGATCACCACCTACGGTGACGTCTCGCGCGAGCACCTGGCGCAGATCGGCGGCACCGGCGTGTTCGTCTCCGCGCTGCGCGACGCGCTGCTCGCGGGCGAGATCGACTTCGCCGTGCACTCGCTCAAGGACCTGCCGACCGCGCAGCCCGACGAGCTCGTGCTGGCCGCCGTCCCGCGCCGCGAGGACCCGCGCGACGTGCTGATCGCCCGCGACGGACTGTCCTTCGAGGAGCTGCCGGCCGGCGCCCGGATCGGCACCGGCTCGCCGCGCCGCATGGCCCAGCTCAACGCCTGGGCCAGGGCGCTCGGCAAGGAGATCGAGACCGTGCCGGTCCGCGGCAACGTCGACACCCGGCTGGGCTTCGTGACCGGCGGGGAACTCGACGCGGTCGTGCTGGCCGCCGCCGGGCTGACCCGCCTCGGCCGGATCGACGTGGCGACCGAGTTCCTGTCGCCCGACACCGTTTTGCCCGCCCCCGGCCAGGGGGCCCTGGCGATCGAATGCGCCGCGACCGCGGCGTCGCTCGCCACCGTGCTCGCCGAGCTCGACGACCCGCACACCCGGGCCGCCGTGACCGCCGAGCGTTCCCTGCTCGCCGCCCTGGAGGCCGGCTGCTCCGCACCCGTGGGTGCGTTGGCCGACCTGTTGGGAGACGGGCAGGCTGTCACCGAAATGCGCCTGCGCGGCGTCGTCGGCACGACCGACGGCTCGACGCTGGTGCAGCTGTCCACCACCGGTCCCGTTCCCGCGTCGCACCACGACGCCCTGGCCCTCGGTCGCGAGCTCGCGGCCGACATGCTGGACAAGGGTGCGGCCGGTCTTATGGGGGAGCGAGCACATTGAACCCCACCGCCCCGAACCATCCCGCGCACGGGCACGTCACCTTCCTCGGTGCGGGCCCCGGAGACCCGGGACTGCTGACGCTCCGCGCCGTCGAGGCGCTCGCGTCCGCGGACGTCCTGATCGCCGACCCACAGGTGCTGGAGGTGGTGCGCGCACATGCGCGCGCGCATGTGGACATGCCCGCGCAGCCGGTCTCTGACGAGGTGTCAAAGGCCGCCGACATCCCTGTCCTCAGGGACACCGCCAATCTTGTCATGACGGCCGCGCGCGGCGGCAAGCGGGTCGTCCGTGCGGTGCTCGGCGACCCCGGCCTCGACGGGAACGCCGCCGACGAGATGCTCGCCTGCGCCGCCGAGGGCATCACCTTCGAGGTGGTCCCCGGCATCGCCACCGCCGTCGGCGTGCCCGCCTACGCCGGTGTGCCGCTGCGCGACCCGAAGGGCGGCGACGTGCGGTTCGTCGACGCCCGGACGGCCTCCGACACCTGCTGGTCGGAGGTGGGCGCGAGCCAGGCCACCGTCGTGGTGACCACCACCCTGGACGCCGTCACCGCCGCCGCCGGGGAGCTGGTCGCGGCCGGCCGCAAGCCGGACACCCCGCTCAGCGTGACGATCGCCGGCACCACCACCCGGCAGCGCACCTGGACGGCGACCCTGGGCACCATCGCCCAGGTGCTCAAGGCCGCCAAGGTGCTGCCGTCGCCCGACGGCGGGCAGCCGGTGATAGCCGTGGTCGGCGAGCGCAGCGCGGCCGATCACCGGGAGCCGCTGTCCTGGTTCGAGTCCAAGCCGCTGTTCGGCTGGAACGTCCTGGTGCCGCGCACCAAGGAGCAGGCCGCGTCGCTCTCCGACCAGCTCCGCTCGTACGGCGCCGTGCCGCACGAGGTGCCGACCATCGCCGTCGAGCCGCCGCGCACTCCGCAGCAGATGGAGCGCGCGGTCAAGGGCCTGGTCACCGGCCGCTACGAGTGGATCGCCTTCACGTCCGTGAACGCCGTGAAGGCGGTGCGCGAGAAGTTCGAGGAGTACGGGCTCGACGCGCGCGCCTTCGCCGGCATCAAGGTCGCGGCCGTCGGCGAGCAGACCGCGAAGTCGCTGATCGAGTTCGGCGTCAAGCCGGACCTGGTGCCGAGCGGCGAGCAGTCGGCCGCCGGGCTGCTGGAGGACTGGCCGCCCTACGACCCGGTCTTCGACCCGATCGACCGCGTCTTCCTGCCGCGTGCCGACATCGCCACCGAGACCCTGGTGGCCGGTCTGATCGAGCTCGGCTGGGAGGTGGACGACGTCACCGCCTACCGGACCGTGCGCGCCTCGCCGCCGCCGGCCGAGACCCGCGAGGCGATCAAGGGCGGCGGCTTCGACGCCGTGCTCTTCACGTCCTCGTCCACCGTGCGGAACCTCGTCGGCATCGCCGGCAAGCCGCACAACGTCACCGTCATCGCCTGCATCGGCCCGGCCACCGCGAAGACCGCGGAGGAGCACGGGCTGCGGGTGGACGTGCTGTCGCCCGAGCCCTCGGTGCACAAGCTCGCCGAGGCGCTCGCGGAGTTCGGTGCCGCGCGGCGTGACGCCGCGATCGAGGCCGGGGACCCGGTCACGCGCCCGAGCGAGCGGCGGCCCGGATCGCGTAGGAGGGCACGGAGTTGAGCACCAGCACGTACGGCACGTTCCCGGGGGCGCGGCCCCGGCGGCTCCGCACCACCCCGGCCATGCGCCGGATGGTCGCGGAGCACCGGGTGCACCCCTCCGACCTGATCCTTCCCGCCTTCGTGCGGGAGGGCGTCGGCGAGCCGGTGCCGATCTCGGCCATGCCCGGGGTCGTGCAGCACAGCCGTGACACGCTGCGGAAGGCCGCCGTCGAGGCGGTGGAGGCGGGGGTCTCCGGGATCATGCTCTTCGGCGTGCCCGAGGAGTCGAAGAAGGACGCCCTGGGGACGGCGGGCACCGACCCGGACGGCATCCTCCAGGTCGCCATCCGTGATGTGAAGGCCGAGGTCGGGGACGAACTCGTCATCATGTCCGACCTGTGCCTGGACGAGTTCACGGATCACGGGCACTGCGGTGTGCTGGACGCTCAGGGGCGGGTCGACAACGACGCCACTCTGGAGCGGTATGCCGAGATGGCTCAGGTGCAGGCCGACGCGGGTGTCCACGTGGTGGGCCCCAGCGGGATGATGGACGGTCAGGTCGGGGTCATCCGTGATGCCCTGGACCAGACCGGGCACGAGGACGTGTCGATCCTCGCCTACGCGGTGAAGTACGCGTCCGCGTTCTACGGGCCGTTCCGGGAGGCCGTCGGGTCCTCGTTGCAGGGGGACCGGAAGACGTACCAGCAGGACGCGGCCAATGCGCGGGAGTCGATGCGCGAGCTGGCGCTCGACCTTGCCGAGGGCGCGGACATGGTCATGGTCAAGCCGGCCCTGCCGTACCTCGACGTGCTCGCGAAGGTCGCGGAGGCGGTGGACGTTCCCGTCGCGGCGTATCAGATCTCCGGTGAGTACGCGATGGTCGAGGCGGCGGCTGCGAACGGGTGGATCGATCGGGAGCGGGCCATTCTGGAGACGCTTACGGGGATCAAGCGGGCCGGGGCCAACATGATCCTTACGTACTGGGCGACGGAGGTTGCTCGGAAGTTGGGCTGAGGCCCTGTTGGGGGTGCCCCGGTCCCGCCCTTTCACCGTTTCTTGCGGGGGCGAGCCCCCGCACCCCCCGAAACCGCGCTCCGCGCGGTTGT
>NZ_JBPQTX010000155.1:0-16271 GCF_051386555.1 Streptomyces sp. URMC 126 | reverse complement strand
CCCCGACCCCCACCCCCGCCGTGACGGACGCGAGCCCGGCGCCCGTCGACGTACCGCCCGGGCGGATCAGCGTCCAGGTCCTCAACGGTTCCGGCCGCCCGGAGCTCGGCCGCGACACCGACGCGGCGCTGAAGGCCGCCGGCTTCCTCACCACCGGCCTGCCGGCCGACGCCCCGCCGCCGACCGCCCTGCGCACGGTGATCTCCTTCGATCCGCACTGGGACCGCTCGGCCCGCGCCCTGGCGGCGGCCCTCCCGGGCGCCGAGCTGCGGCCCGTGCCGGGGCAGGGGCCGCTGATGCAGGTGACGCTGGGCGCGGACTTCACGGGGGTACGGCCGGTGCGCGGGCCGGAGCCGACCGCCGGGCAGGGGCCCGGTTCCGTGGCGCAGGAGGTGATCACGGGCGACCGGGCGGTGTGCGGCGGCTGAGAGCCGGGGCATCCTCCCGGAGGAGACACCGCGTTCCGCCGGGTTCCGGGGCTGCGCCCCGGACCTGGCCGACCGCCCGACGGACTGGGAAAGCGTCAGTCCTCCAGGCCCTCCGCCGCCCGGTTCATCCGCAGTTCCTTGATCGCGCGGCGGCGGGCGAGCCGGTGCGTGCGCCGGATCTGCGCCTCCTGGTAGCGCCGCCGGTCCCGCTCGGTCTCCGGGAGCACCGGCGGCACGGGGCGCGGCTTGCCCTCGTCGTCGACGGCGGCGAAGACGAGGTAGGCGCTGCCGACCTGCACCGCCGGCGTGGACTCGTTCCAGCGCTCGGCCATGACGCGGACGCCGACCTCCATCGAGGAGCGCCCGGTCCAGTTGCACTGCGCCTGGACGTGGACGAGGTCGCCGACGCGGACCGGCTCCAGGAACGCCATCTCGTCCATGGACGCCGTCACCGCGGGGCCGCCGGAGTGCCGTCCGGCGACCGCCCCCGCGACGTCGTCCACCAGTTTCATGATCACTCCGCCGTGCACGGTTCCCAGGAGGTTCGTGTCACTCGCGGTCATGATGTGGGACAGGGTCGTGCGGGAGGCCGAGGTCGGCTTGCCGGGTATGCCGGCCGCACCGGAGTCGGCGGTCCCGTCGTGAGTGGTCATGCGTCCCACTGTATGCGGGGTGCACGGGCCGGGCCGCCCGTGTGTCAGCTCTGCAACAGCCGTGACCCGGTCCGGTACCACCCGTCCGGACCAGCGCCGCGGCCGGGCACACTTCTTCCCATGAGCGAGTGGCCCGAAGTGCGGAACAACGACCGCCGGTACCAGTACGGAGGCGGCGGCGCCCACCCGCGCCCGGAAGGGGCGCGCGGCGGCCCGCGCGCGCACCAGGGCGGGTCGTCGCCCCGGTACGGGCAGCCCGGGCCCGGCGCGCCGGGCGGCCGTCCCGACGACGGTTACAACACGGGCCAGGTCTACGGGCGCGGCGCCGGCACCCCGAGCGGCGGTGCTCCCGGCGGCCCCGGCGGCGTCCCGGGCGGCCCGGCGGCGCGGGGGCGCGCCCCGCGCGGCGGCCGGCCGAACTGGCGCAAGCGGATCACCATAGGCCTGCTCGCCTTCCTCGCCGTGGTGCTGGTGGTCTCCGTGAGCACCTACTTCTGGGCCGACTCCAAGCTGCGCCGCGAGGTCGACCTCGGGAAGGTCGAGGAGCGCCCGTCGGGCGGCGACGGCACGAACTACCTGATCGTCGGCTCGGACAGCCGGGAGGGGCTGTCCGACGAGGACAAGAAGGAACTGCACACCGGGTCGGCCGACGGCAAGCGCACCGACTCGATGATGATCCTGCACACCGGTGACAACGGCACGACGATGCTCAGCCTGCCGCGCGACTCGTACGTCACCATCCCGGCCTTCACCGGGCAGAAGTCCGGCAAGCGGTTCCCCGCCTCGACGCACAAGCTCAACCAGGCGTACTCGGACGGCGGCCCCGAGCTGCTGGTCCGGACCGTCGAGTTCAACACCGGGCTGCGCATCGATCATTACGCGGAGATCGGCTTCGGCGGGTTCCGCAACCTGGTCGACTCGCTCGGCGGTGTCGACATGTGCCTCGACAAGGCGATCAAGGACCGTGACTCGGGCGCCGACCTCAAGGCCGGCTGCCAGACGCTGAACGGCAAGGAGTCGCTCGCCTTCGTCCGCCAGCGCCACCAGGAGGCCGACCAGGACCTCGGCCGGATGCGCAACCAGCAGAAGTTCCTGAACACCCTCGCCAAGCAGGCGGCGTCGCCGTCGACCGTGCTCAACCCGTTCACCCTCTACCCGGTGATCGGCTCCGGCCTCGACACGCTGATAGTGGACGACGACATGGAGCTGTGGGACCTGGCGTCGATGTTCTGGGCGATGAAGGACGTCACGGGCGGCGACGGCAAGCAGATGACCGTGCCGATAGGCAATGCCAACCTGGCGACGCGCGGTGACGGCGTGGCGGTGAAGTGGGACCCGGTGAAGTCCAAGCAGCTCTTCGAGCAGCTGAAGAAGGACCAGAAGGTGACCGTTTCCTAGCGCTCACCCCGGGCGGGGCCGTGCTCAGGCCGGCTCCGCCCCCTGGATGACGGCGAAGATCCCGCCCTGCGGGTCGGAGACGACGGCCATCCGGCCGGCCACCATGTCGAACGGCGGTACCAGTACCGAGCCGCCCGCCCGGACGAGCGCGTCGACGGTGGTGTCCGTGCCGTCGACGGCGAAGTACGTCAGCCAGTGCGAGGGCGTGCCCTCGGGGAACCGCTCCAGCCCCTGCATCCCGCCGACCGTCCGCCCGCCCGCGGTCAGCGCGAAGTAGCCGGGGGCCGCTTCCATCGGGGACGCCTCGATTCCCAGCGCGGCCGCGTAGAACGC
This sequence comes from Streptomyces sp. URMC 126, assembly GCF_051386555.1. Lineage (NCBI taxonomy): Bacteria > Bacillati > Actinomycetota > Actinomycetes > Kitasatosporales > Streptomycetaceae > Streptomyces > Streptomyces sp. URMC 126. The sequence goes on along the minus strand of NZ_JBPQTX010000155.1, from coordinate 13,459 downwards.
CCGCGCCGCCTCCGGGTCGGAGGTGTTCAGCTCGTTCCAGATCACCGCGCCCGGTTCGTTGACCACTTCGCAGCCGAAGAAGTCCCGGGTCTGCCAGAGTCCGAACACGGCGTCCGTGGAGTCCGCGGCCACCGCCATCCGCCCGAACGTCAGCACGTCCATGCCGGGCATCAGCACCCGGCCGTGGTGCTCCTCGACGGCCCGCGCCGTGGCGTCGGTGTCCGCCACCGCCAGGTACGTCGTCCACGCGGTCGGCGGCGGGGCCTGCCCCTCCTGCGCCATCGCCGGCCCGATGCCGGCCACGGCCCGCCCGTCCAGCGTGCACACCGCGTACCCACCGGTCTCCGGCGGCCCCGGCTCCCCCTGCCACCCGAACAGATCCCGGTAGAAGTCCAGCGCCGCCCGCTGATCCGGCGCCATCAGATCCACCCAACAGGGCGTTCCGGGCGCATACGCCTCACGTACCTCGGGCATGACGCTCGCCTCCTGGCGCACGGCGGTCCCCCCAGGGGTCGTGTCCAGGGTGGGGGGCGAGGGGCGGGGGCGCCACCGGAGGGAGCGCTCCGGCCCTCCCGCTCCTGGCGCCGCACGAGTTTCCCGTTCTCTCAACCGGGGTGCCTTGACCCCAGCGTGACGGCTTCGGGAGCATCAATTCCGTGCGGGGAGCGCACCTCAGGGAGGGGACCGATGACTCTCAAGGCCACGCTGCTGGTCAGTTCGTGTGACCTCAAGGACTGCCCGGCGCTGTACGCCACGGACCGCGACACGCTGCTGGTGCAGGGCGAGACACCGGTAGACCACGGGCTGGAGATCCCAGCGCACGAAACCCTCGTGGAGATTCCGATGGAGCTCATCCGGAAGGCCATTCGTGACCAGCTCATCTAGGAGCCTCGGCGACCTCTTCGCACAATTCCGGCGAGAGGCCTTCCGGCTGGAGACCTTGGACGACTACGGCAGGTCCGGCAACACCGAGGCCTATCGGACCTTCCTGGCCGGAGACCCCCAGCCGGCGGACTACAACGCGGAATGGGTGGCGGAGGTCCGGTCTCACACCGGCCAGGGCAAGCGCGTCTACCGTGCGCACATTGTCAGTCGCCCACTGACGACCTACCTCCGGTACGAGCTCGGGTGGGGTTACCGGAAGAACATGAGCGGCGGGGAAGAGTTCTTCATCCTCGACATCACCGACCGGCCCAATCCGCTGGCCGGGGCACCCGACTTCTGGCTCTTCGACTCCGAGACGGCCGCCGTCATGCGCTACGACGAACGAGGCACCTTTCTGGGAGCAGACGTTCTGTCTGCCGATGCCTCGGCCGATTACGTCCGGTATCGGGACGAGGCGCTTGCCCAAGCCCAGCCGTTCGGAGACTGGTGGGCCGAGCACGGCGAGTGAACGGCGCGCAGCTCGGGTCGGCACTGCGGGCACTGCGGGAGGCTTCCGGACGGGAAGCCAAAGCGGTGGCCCGCAGTGCCCTCATGTCTCCCTCGAAACTGTCCAAAATCGAGAACTCAAAGCTTCTCCCCAGCGCCACGGACGTGGAACGCATCCTGACCGCCATCGGTGTGTCGGACGCGGTCAAGGCGGAGTACACGGGGGCGGCCCGAGCCGTGGCCACGGAGGCGACGGCGTGGCGACTGCTGAAGCGAACCGGCGTGCACAAGGGCCAGCAGGCGGTCAAGGCGCTGGAAGCCCAGATGTCGGTTCTCCGGCTGTTCCAGCCGGCCCTCGTCCCCGGCCTGCTTCAGACGGCGGAATACATCCGTGCCGTACTGCGCCGCCACGATCTGAGTCATGACGTTCTCACCCGAACGATCGATGGCAGGCTGGAACGCCAAGCCGTGCTGTACGACACCACGAAGGAATTGCACTTCGTCATCACAGAAGCGGCGCTTCGGTGGCAGATCGTCCCTTCCGCCATGTTGGCCGCTCAGCTCGACCGGATCGTCTCCCTTTCCCGTCTTCCTCATGTCGACGTCCGGGTGGTCCCCTTGGGGTCCCGGCAAACGGACATCGCCAATCACGCGTTCGTGATCAGGGACGACCGCATGGTCACGGTGGAAACCGTCCATGCCGAGCTCGTGGTCACAGAACCCAAAGACGTGGAACTGTACGTCCGGAAATTCGACGGCTTCGCGCGGGCGGCGCTGACCGGTGCCGAGATGCGGGGCATGGTCGAAGCGATCCGCGATGAATTCTTGCGCGAACAGGAAACGGCCTAGCGCGGCCTCGCCGGCCCCTCACGCTAGGCCCGTGACCTCGAAAACCGAACCCGTTCCAGCTTCCGCCGACGCCTATATGGCGGGCCGGAAGAAAGCCGACGACACCGCCTTCATGCTGGAGCGCGTGCTCGCGGACATGGGCATCACCGTGGGAGACCGCGCGTCGTGGCCGGATCTCCTGGGCCGCGCGTCGATGTCCGGTGAGCCGTACGTGTACCTGGGCACCGTGCCGGCCGCGACCGCGCGCAAACTCATCGATGCCCTGGTGTACGCGCGCTCGGAGCAACGCGGGCGCGCCCACGGGAACGTCCAGAGCGGCATGGCCGACGACGAGGACCGCGAAGGGAAGTAGCGCCCGTGATCCACGGCGAGAACCTGGCGCGGGACCTGCGCCGTGATCACGGTTTTGTGCACATCGGACGGACCCGGGACGGCAAGGCCGTCGTGATGCGCAGGCGCGACAGGTGGACCGTCGTCCCCCTGCGGTGGCTCACCGAGGACGCCGTGGAGACGATCAAGGCTCAGGCCGGGGTCGGCGGCGTGTGAGTACACGGAAGCCCCCGCCAGGCGGGGGCTTCCGCGCTCGCCGCTACGGCAGGTTGCGCGCCATGACGATGCGCTGGACCTGGTTCGTGCCCTCGTAGATCTGGGTGATCTTCGCGTCGCGCATCATCCGCTCCAGCGGGTAGTCGCGCGTGTAGCCGTAGCCGCCGAGGAGCTGGACGGCGTCCGTGGTGATCTCCATGGCCGCGTCGGAGGCGAAGCACTTCGCCGCCGCGCCGTGGAAGGTCAGGTCGTCGTCGAGGCGCTCGGACTTGGCCGCCGCCGCGTAGGTGAGCTGGCGGGCCGCCTCCAGCTTCATGGCCATGTCGGCGAGCATGAACTGCACGCCCTGGAAGTCGCCGATCGGCTTGCCGAACTGCTTGCGCTCCTGGACGTAGCCCTTGGCGTAGTCGAGGGCGCCCTGGGCGATGCCGAGGGCCTGGGCCGCGATGGTGATGCGGGTGTGGTCCAGGGTCTTCATCGCCGTGGCGAAGCCCGTGCCCTCCTCGCCGATCATGCGGTCGGCGGGGATGCGGACGTTGTCGAGGTAGACCTCGCGGGTCGGCGAGCCCTTGATGCCGAGCTTCTTCTCCGGCGCGCCGAAGGAGACGCCCTCGTCGGACTTCTCGACGACGAACGCGGAGATGCCCTTGGAGCGCTTCTCCGGGTCGGTCACGGCCATGACCGTGTAGTACTCGCTGACGCCCGCGTTGGTGATCCAGCGCTTGACGCCGTTGAGGACCCAGAAGTCGCCGTCGCGCACGGCGCGCGTCTTCATGCCGGCCGCGTCGGAGCCCGCGTCGGGCTCGCTGAGGCAGTACGAGAACATCGCGTCGCCCTTGGCGAGCGGGCCCAGGTACTTCTTCTTCAGCTCCTCGGAGCCGGAGAGGATCACCGGCAGCGAGCCGAGCTTGTTGACCGCCGGGATGAGGGAGGAGGAGGCGCAGACACGGGCCACCTCCTCGATGACGATGACCGTCGCGAGCGCGTCGGCGCCCGCGCCGCCGAACTCCTCGGGCACGTGCACCGCGTGCAGGTCGGCCGCGGTCAGCGCGTCGCGCGCCTCCTGCGGGAACCGTCCTTCCTCGTCCACCTCGGCGGCGAACGGGGCGATCTTCGCCTCGGCGAGCGAGCGAACGACCTTGCGGAGCTCGTCGTGCTCCTCGGACGGCCGGTACAGGTCGAAGTCCTTGTTTCCCGCCAAGGCGAACTCCCCAGAGCGTTAACTACCGTTTAGTAACCGCGATTCTAGGGGCCACCGCCCGGCTGGGGATACGTGAGCTTGCCGACAGCGCCGTGACTTCGGGAATCTCCCGGAATCCTGCCCGGGACGGCCCGGGACTATGCTCGGGCCACGCAGTCAGCACGCCCGTACGTACCTGGAGCACGCATGGCCCCCAAGATCACTGTGATCGGCACCGGCTACCTCGGGGCCACCCACGCGGCGGCCATGGCCGAGCTCGGTTTCGAGGTACTGGGCCTGGACGTGGTCCCGGAGAAGGTCGAGATGCTCGGCCGGGCCGAGGTCCCCATGTACGAGCCGGGGCTGGAGGACCTGCTCCGCAAGCACGTCGCGGGGCTGGAGGGGTCCAGCGGACGGTTGCGCTTCACCACCTCGTGGGACGAGGTCGGCGAGTTCGGCGACGTCCACTTCATCTGCGTGAACACCCCGCAGAAGCACGGCGAGTACGCGTGCGACATGTCGTACGTGGACGCCGCGATCGCCTCCCTCGCCCCCCGGCTGACCCGCCCCGCGCTGGTCGTCGGCAAGTCGACCGTGCCCGTCGGCAGCGCCGCCCGCCTCGCCCGGAGGCTCGCCGAACTCGCCCCGGCCGGCGACGAGGTGGAGCTCGCCTGGAACCCGGAGTTCCTCCGCGAGGGCTTCGCCGTCCAGGACACCCTGCACCCGGACCGCATCGTCGTCGGCGTCGAGGGCGAGCGCGGGGAGAAGGTGCTCCGCGAGGTGTACGCGACGCCGATCGGCGAGGGCTCGCCGTTCGTCGTCACCGACTACCCGACCGCCGAGCTGGTGAAGACCGCCGCCAACTCCTTCCTCGCCACGAAGATCTCCTTCATCAACGCGATGGCCGAGGTCTGCGAGGCGGCCGACGGTGACGTCGCCAAGCTCGCCGAGGCCATAGGGCACGACGAGCGGATCGGGAAGAAGTTCCTGCGCGCCGGCATCGGTTTCGGCGGCGGCTGCCTGCCCAAGGACATCCGCGCCTTCATGGCCCGCGCGGGGGAGCTGGGCGCCGATCAGGCCCTTACTTTTCTGCGTGAGGTCGACTCCATCAACATGCGGCGGCGCGGGCACATGGTCGAGCTCGCCCGCGAGGCGGTGGGGGGAGGCTTCCTGGGGCGGCGGGTCGCCGTGCTCGGTGCCACTTTCAAGCCGGACTCGGACGATGTGCGGGATTCGCCTGCGCTCAATGTCGCGGGGCAGATCCATCTGCAGGGTGGTCAGGTGACCGTCTACGACCCCAAGGGGATGGAGAACGCTCGGCGGGTGTTCCCGACGCTCGCTTACGCGGACAGTGCGGCGGAGGCTTGTCGGGGGGCGCATGTGGTGTTGCACCTGACCGAGTGGGCGGAGTTCAGGGAGCTCGACCCCGTTGCTCTCCGGGAGGTCGTGGCTTCGCCGCAGATTCTGGACGGGCGTAACGCGCTGCACGCTGACGCGTGGCGGGCTGCCGGGTGGACGTTCCGGGCGATGGGGCGGCCGCGGGCTTAGCCCTTCGGGCGGGTGCCCCAGCCCCGCCCTTTCGCCGTTTCCTGGGGGTGAGCCCCCCAGACCCCCTGCAACCGCGCTCCGCGCGGTTGTCCTCAAACGCCGGACGGGCTGAAAGCGCGGGCCGTCCCGCAACGAACGGCGGGCTCCCTCACCCGTCCAGTTGCCCGATCGTCGCGATCGACGGCCCCCGCCGCCCGCTCACCTCGCGGGCGACCGCTTCCGCCTCCCGCAGCACCCGCACCGCGTTCTTCCACGTCAGCTTCGCCAGGTCGGCCTCCGACCAGCCCCGCCGCAGCAGCTCAGCGATCAGGTTCGGATACCCCGCGACATCGGACAGGTCCGACGGCGTGAAGGCCGTGCCGTCGAAGTCGCCGCCGATGCCGATGTGGTCGACTCCGGCGACCTCCCGCATGTGGTCGAGGTGGTCGGCGACCGTCGCCGCCGTCGCGACCGGGCGCGGGTGGCCGGCCTCGAAGGCCTGGTGGACCGCCATCGCCTCGGGCGTCGTGTCGAGGTGGTGGAAGCCGTGGGCGCGCATGTTCTCGTCCGCCGCCCGGGTCCAGGCCACGGCCTCCGGGAGGACGAACTTGGGGACGAACGTCACCATCGCCATGCCCCCGTTGGCCGCCAGGGAGGCCAGCACGTCGTCGGGGACGTTGCGCGGGTGGTCGCAGACCGCGCGGGCGGAGGAGTGGGAGAAGATCACCGGCGCCTCGCTGACCCGGATCGCGTCCCGCATCGTGTCGGCGGAGACGTGCGAGAGGTCGACGAGCATGCCGAGGCGGTTCATCTCGCGGACGACCTCCTCGCCGAAGCGGGTGAGGCCGCCGGCGCGCGGCTCGTCGGTCGCGGAGTCCGCCCAGGGGATGTTGTCGTTGTGGGTGAGCGTCATGTAGCGCACGCCCAGCGCGTACAGCGCGCGCAGCGTGGCCAGGGAGCAGTTGATGCTGTGGCCGCCCTCGGCGCCCATCAGGCTCGCGATACGGCCTTCGGCGCGCGCGGCCTCCATGTCGTCGGCGGTGAACGCGAGCCGCAGATCCGCCGGGTAGCGCTCGGTCAGGCGACGGACGACGTCGATCTGTTCCAGGGTGGCGCTCACCGCGTCGTCGCCGGCCATGTCGCTGCGCACGTACACGGACCAGAACTGCGCGCCGACCCCGCCGGCGCGCAGCCGGGGGATGTCGGTGTGGAGGCCGGCGGCGCTCTGGTCGCCGGCGATGTCGCGGCGGTCGAGGTCGTAGGAGACCTGTTCGCGCAGTGCCCAGGGGAGGTCGTTGTGGCCGTCCACGACGGGGTGGGCGGCCAGCAGTTCGCGGGCGCGGTCGAGCGGTTCCGTCATGTCCCCTCCCCTCTTACTTACCGAATCCGAAGCCGGTCTCGCCCTGCGCCTTGGCGCGCAGGCGGCGGCCCTTCTCCGTCGCCTGCTCGTTGAGCTCCTCCTGGAAGCGGCTCATCCGGGCGCTCAGGCCGGCGTCGTGCGCGGCGAGCATGCGCACCGCGAGCAGGCCCGCGTTGCGGGCGCCGCCGACGGAGACGGTGGCGACGGGGACGCCGGCCGGCATCTGGACGATGGACAACAGCGAGTCCATGCCGTCCAGGTACTTGAGCGGGACCGGGACGCCGATCACCGGGAGGGTGGTGACGGAGGCCAGCATGCCGGGCAGGTGGGCCGCGCCGCCGGCCCCCGCGATGATCGCCTTCAGCCCCCGGCCAGCCGCCCGTTCGCCGTAGGCGACCATCTCGCGGGGCATGCGGTGCGCGGAGACGACGTCGACCTCGTAAGGGACCTCGAACTCGGCGAGCGCCTCGGCGGCGGCCTCCATGACGGGCCAGTCGGAGTCGGAGCCCATGACGATGCCGACGACCGGGGCGCCGGGGGAGCTGCTCATTCGGTGATCGTCCCTCGCAGGTATCCGGCGGCGTGGGCGGCGCGCTCGCGCACGTCGTCCAGGTCGTCGCCGTAGGTGTTGACGTGTCCGACCTTGCGGCCGGGTTTGACGTCCTTGCCGTACATATGGATCTTCAGCCCGGGGTCGCGTGCCATGCAATGGAGGTACGCGGAATACATGTCCGGGTAGTCGCCGCCCAGCACGTTGGCCATGACCGTCCACCGGGCGCGCGGGCGCGGGTCGCCGAGGGGCAGGTCGAGGACGGCCCGGACGTGGTTGGCGAACTGCGAGGTGACAGCGCCGTCCTGGGTCCAGTGACCGGAGTTGTGCGGGCGCATCGCCAGCTCGTTGACGAGGATCCGGCCGTCCCGGGTCTCGAACAGCTCGACGGCGAGGTGGCCGACGACGCCCAGCTCCTGGGCGATCCGCAGGGCGAGCCGCTGGGCCTCGGCGGAGCGGTCCGGGGACAGGCCGGGCGCGGGGGCGATGACCGTGTCGCAGACGCCGTCGACCTGGATCGACTCGACGACCGGGTAGGCGACGGCCTGGCCGTGCGGGGAGCGGACGACGTTGGCGGCGAGCTCGCGGACGAAGTCGACCTTCTCCTCGGCGAGGACGGGCACCCCGGCCCGGAAGGCGTCCTGCGCCCCGGCGGGGTCGCGGACGATCCACACGCCCTTGCCGTCGTAGCCGCCGCGCACGGTCTTGAGGACGACGGGCCATCCGTCGCCCTCGGCGGCGAACCGCTCGACGTCGGCGGGGTCGGCCACGATGCGGTGGCGCGGGCAGGGGACGCCGATCTCCGTGAGCTTCGCCCGCATCACCCCCTTGTCCTGGGCGTGCACCAACGCGTCGGGCCCCGGACGGACGGGGATGCCGTCCGCCTCCAGGGCCCGTAGGTGCTCGGTCGGAACGTGTTCGTGATCGAAGGTGATCACATCACAGCCTTGTGCGAACGCACGAAGGGTGTCGAGGTCGCGGTAGTCCCCCACCACCACCTCGTTCGCGACCTGCGCCGCCGAGTCCTGCGGAGTGTCACTGAGCAGCTTGAATCTGATGCCGAGGGGGATGCCCGCCTCGTGGGTCATACGGGCGAGCTGACCGCCGCCGACCATGCCGACTACCGGAAACGTCACGCCCCCAGGGTATCCGTACGCACGACCGGCCCGGCCTCCGGCTTGGATGATCGTCCAAGCCGGGCGGCCATCGGAGGGTGGCGGGCCGGGCGGCGGGCGTTCGTCCGGTATTCACCCGGTCCCCCGGCCGGGTCCCGCGAGCGCTCGCTAGCATGGGAAGTCGCCCCACGCCCTGACCGCCCTTCCCACGGAGCCTGACGAACCCATGAGTCATCGGCGCGCAGTGCGTTCCCGGTTGGAGCGGCTGGTCCGCGAAATCGCCAAGTTCGGCGCCATCGGGGCCGTCGGCTTCGTGGTCAACGCCATCGTCTTCAACATGTGCCGGCACTCGGGGCTGGCCGTGGTCCGCTCCGGCGTGATCGCCACCTGCGTCGCCATCGCGACCAACTACGTCGGCAACCGGTACTGGACCTACCGCGACTGCGACAAGAGCCGCCGCAGCAAGGAGCTGACGCTGTTCCTGCTGTTCAGCGGGGTGGGCCTGGTGATCGAGAACGGGATCCTGGCGCTGTCGCACTACGGCTTCGGCTTCACCTCCACGGTGGCGGACAACATCGCCAAGAACGTGGTGGGGCTGGGCATCGGCACGGTGTTCCGGTTCTGGTCCTACCGGACGTGGGTGTTCAAGCGGCTGCCGGTGACGCAGGCGGCCGTCGAGACTGCTGAATCGTTTCTGGCGACGGCGGAGGTGCCGCGGCAGCGGGCCCGGGCCTCGTCCACGACGCGGTACTGACGCCGCCCCCGGCGGTTTCACGGCCCGCCGCGGCCTCACTCCGACCGCTCCTCCCGCCCGCCGCCCCCCGGCTTCGCCTCCATGCTCAGGAACAGCGCGAAGACCGGCGGATGCTGCTGGAGCAGCTCCAGCCGGCCGCCGTCCGCCTCCGCGAGATCCCGCGCGACGGCCAGCCCCAGCCCCGTCGAGTTCCGGCCACTGACCGTCCGCTCGAAGACCCGCGCGCCCAGGTCCGCCGAGACGCCCGGGCCCTCGTCCGAGACCTCGACCACGGCCTGGTTGCCGGTGACGCGGGTGCGCAGGGCGACGGCTCCGTCCCCGTGGGTCAGGGAGTTCTCGATCAGCGTCGCGATGACCTGGGAGACCGCGCCCGGCGTGCCCACCGCGCGCAGCCCCTGCTTCCCCGAACGGACCAGGGCCCGTCCCCCGGCCCGGATGGCGGGCCGCCACTCCTCCAGCTGCTGCTTGATCACTTCGTCGAGGTCGAAGGTGACGGCGGACCCGGTCTTGGGGTCGCGGGAGTTGGTCAGCAGCCGCTGGACGACGTCGGTGAGCCGCTCGACCTGGGTGAGGGCGATCGTCGCCTCCTCCTTGACCGTGTCCGGGTCGTCGGTGAGCGTGATCTCCTCCAGCCGCATGGACAGCGCGGTCAGCGGGGTGCGGAGCTGGTGGGAGGCGTCGGCGGCCAGCCGCCGTTCCGCCGTGAGCATCCGGGCGATGCGTTCCGCGCTGCCGTCCAGGACGTCGGCGACCCGGTCGAGCTCGGGGACGCCGTAGCGGCGGTGCCGGGGGCGGGGGTCGCCGGAGCCGAGCCGCTCGGCGGTCTCGGCCAGGTCGGTGAGGGGCGCGGTGAGCCGGTTGGCCTGCCGGACGGCGAGGAAGACGGCGGCGACCACCGCCAGCAGTGCCACCGCCAGGATCACCAGCAGCGTCCGGCCGACTTCCTTGCTCACGGCCGAGCGGGACTCCTCCACCCGGACCCGCTCGCCGTGCTCGCCGGACTGCTCCGAGACGATCAGCCCGCCCTCGGGGTGGGTGCCGATCTCGATGGGCGCCCGGTTCGGGATCTCCACGCGGGCGTACCGGTCGGGGGCGATCTGCTCCCGCAGCACGCTCGACTCGACCCGTTCGCCCCCGGCCAGCCGGCCCTCGACGCTGCTCACCAGCCGCACCGCCTCGGACTGCACACTCTCCTGGGCGCTGCTCTCGATGGTGCGGGTCTCGACGATGACCAGCGAGATCCCGAAGACGGCGATCACGACGAGGACGACGGCGAGCGTGGAGTTGATCAATCGGCGGCGCACGGGCGGTTCTCCGGCTCGTTGTTCCGTTGTGGCCCGGTCCGGGGCCGGTCCTGCCGCTGTCCCGTGGCCGGTTTTTCCGTTTCCCGGTCCGGGCTAGTTCTTCTCGAACCGGAAGCCGACGCCGCGCACGGTGGCGATGTAGCGCGGGTTGGCCGCGTCGTCCCCGAGCTTCTTGCGGAGCCAGGAGATGTGCATGTCGAGGGTCTTGGTGGACGACCACCAGGTGGTGTCCCAGACCTCGCGCATCAGCTGGTCGCGGGTGACGACCCGGCCGGCGTCGCGGACCAGCACCCGGAGCAGGTCGAACTCCTTGGCGGTGAGCTGGAGTTCCTCGTCGCCCATCCAGGCGCGGTGCGACTCGACGTCGATCCGGACGCCGTGCGTCGCCGTCCCCTGCTGCGGGGACTCGGCGGCGCCGCGCCGGAGCAGGGCCCGGACGCGGGCGAGCAGCTCGGCGAGGCGGAACGGCTTGGTGACGTAGTCGTCGGCGCCGGCGTCCAGCCCGACGACGGTGTCGACCTCGTCGGCCCGGGCGGTGAGGACCAGCACGGGGAAGCCGTGGCCTTCGGTGCGCAGCCGCCGGCAGACCTCCAGGCCGTCCATGCCGGGCAACCCGAGATCGAGGACGAGCAGGTCGACGTCTCCCTTGATCCCCGCGGCGAGCGCTGTGGGACCGTCTTCGCGTACCTCCACCTCATACCCCTCACGGCGCAGGGCGCGTGCGAGCGGCTCCGAGATGGACGCGTCATCCTCGGCGAGCAGTACTCGGGTCATGCACGTGATGGTAGTCCGCTCGGGCGCACGTCAGAGCGCAGTCCCGGCACCCGGGACCGGTGAGGGACCGAAGGGGATGACACATCGGAACCCCGATGGATGGTTCCGCCGACGACTGTGATCCATGTCTCAACTCCTTCCATATGCGGGCGGGGTGTGACGTATGGTTACCGGAAGTCTGTACCAGCGTCTGGGACCTTCGGCTCGGCAGTAGCGCCGGAGGTCTCTTCCGTACGCGGGACTGATACGTCACTCTTATGTGAAACCTGAACGACCTGTCGGCCGGGTCCGCCGCGCGAAGATGCGCGGGGGCGTGGATCCCGGAATTAGGGCCGCTCTGCCGGCTCCCCCGAGGGGGAGGCGAACCCCAAGGGCGTGGGGGCGAGCGAAGCCGTAACCCGGTGCCGGCCAACCCCCATACGGGCGCGCAGCAGCTCCACGCGCGTCCTCGGAACCCAAGGATCGACCATGGCGTCCAGCCTGACGAAGGAGTCAACCGCGCGGGACAACACCCCCGTCGCCGGCGGCAAGACCCTCTTCGGCCACCCCCTCGGCCTGGCCCCCCTCTTCCTGACGGAGATGTGGGAGCGCTTTTCCTACTACGGAATGCGCGCCCTTCTCGTCCTCTACCTGATCTCCGGTGGCCCGGACGCCAAGTCCGGCAGCCAGGGCGGCGGTCTGGCCATGCCGGAGTCCACGTCGCTGGCCATCTACTCGGTGTACGTGGCGATGGTGTACCTGCTCGCCATGCCCGGCGGCTGGTTCGGTGACCGGGTCTGGGGCCCGCGCAAGACGGTGGCCATCGCGGCCAGCGTGATCATGTGCGGTCACCTGCTGCTCGCACTGCCCGGCAAGCCCACCTTCTTCGCCGGTCTGGCCCTGGTGGCGATCGGCTCGGGTCTGCTGAAGTCCAACATCTCGACGATGGTCGGCCACCTGTACAACGGCCCCAAGGACCCGCGTCGCGACGGCGGCTTCACGCTCTTCTACATCGGCATCAACCTCGGTGGCCTCGGCGCGCCGCTGGTGATCGGCACGGTCGGCCAGCAGGTCAGCTGGCACCTGGGCTTCACCCTCGCCGCGATCGGCATGGGCCTCGGCCTGGTGGCGTTCCTCATCGGCACCCGCTGGCTGGACCCGAAGAGCGCCGAGGTCCCGATGCCGCTGACCGCGGCCGAGCGGAACTCCTGGCTGCTCAAGGGCCTGATCTGGCTCGTCATCGCCGCGATCTTCTACGGCGTCGTGGTCGGCACCGGTCACTTCACGATCAACTGGGCCCTCGTTCCGATCGCCCTGGTCGGCCTGATCGTCCCGATCTTCGTCCTGGCCCGCATCAAGCGGGACAAGGAGCTGACGTCGGAAGAGCAGACCAAGGTCAGCGGCTACATCTGGTTCTTCGTCGCCGCCGCCGTGTTCTGGGGCATCTTCGACCAGGCCGGCTCGACGATGTCGACCTTCGCCGAGAAGAAGACCACGGACAACGTCTTCGGCATCCACTTCCCGTCCACCTGGTTCCAGTCGATCAACTCCGCGTGGGTCCTGGTCCTCGCCCCGATCTTCGCGGCGATGTGGGTGGCGATGGCGCGCCGCAAGCGCGAGCCCAGCTCCACGGTGAAGTTCTCCGCGGCGATGCTGCTGGCGGGTGCTTCCTTCGTACTGTTCGCCATCCCGATGAAGATGGCGACGGGCGGCTCGACCGTCAGCCCCATGTGGCTGATCACCATCTACATGCTGCAGACGCTCGGTGAACTGTGCCTGTCCCCCGTGGGTCTGTCGCTGACCACGAAGATGGCGCCCAAGAAGTACGCCAGCCAGATGATGGGTGTCTGGTTCCTCGCGGTGACCGCCGGTGACTGCGTCATGACCCTGATGGCGACGGCCGGTGTCGACCTCAACGGCTTCGGCGTGATCCTCGGCGAGGCCGGGGTCGCGGTCCTGGCGGGTGTCGCGGTCTGGAGCTCCCGCAAGAAGATCGAGGCCCTCATGGGCGACGTGCGCTGACCCGCACGCCTGCGAGGGAGCGCCGATCCGGTCGGCGCTCCCTCTCCCTCCGCACCATGCCCCCGGCGCGATGACGCGCCGGGGGCATTCGCGTGTGCGGGGAGGGCGTGCGGAGGGAGAGGGAGCGC
>NZ_JBPQTX010000154.1:0-16275 GCF_051386555.1 Streptomyces sp. URMC 126 | reverse complement strand
GGCTTGAGAGGCCTGGGGTGCCTGGGGGGCTCGGGGGGCTCGGAGGAACGGTCGGGGCCGGGGGGTACGCCGGGGCTTTCGGGTACGCCAGGGCCTGCGGGTACGCCGGGGCCTGCGGGGAGGTCGGGGTCCTCGGGTGCTCCGAGGTGGGCGGGTGTTCAGGGGTTCCCGGGCGCTCCGAGGTGAGCGGGTGCTCGGAGGTCTCCGGGTGCTCCGAGGTGGGCGGGTGTTCGGAGGTTCCCGGGTGCTCTGAGGTGGGCGGGTGCTCAGGGGGGCCCGGGCGCTCTGAAGCGAGCGGGCGCTCGGAGGTCCCCGGGCGCCCCGCGGCGTGCGGTGCGTCAGAGATCTGCGGGTACTCCGAGGCACGCGGCGTGTTCGAGGCGCCCGGGGCCTCCGGTATCGGGGCGGTCATGACGCCGGTGCCTCCAGCGACGCGGCGGCCGCGGTCGTGTACAGGTGGTCGACGAGCGTGACCAGCGCCCGCGCGCTCGACGCCCGGTCACGGGCGTCGCAGAGCATCACCGGGGTGTCCGGCAGCAGGTCCAGCGCCTCCCGCAGTTCCTCCGGCGGGTGCACCGGCGCGTCCGGGAACGCGTTGGCGGCGACGGCGAACGGGACGCCCAGGTCCTCCAGGTGCCCGAGCACGTCGAAACCGGCCTCCAGCCGGCGTGTGTCGATCAGCGCGAGCGCCCCCAGCGCGCCGTGCGTCAGGTGCCGCCACAGCGGGAAGAAGCGCGGCTGGCCGGGGGTGCCGAAGAGGTAGAGGACGCGCCGCCGGTTGAGGGTGATCCGCCCGAAGTCCATGGCCACGGTGGTGGTGGCCTTGCCCGGCAGCACGTCGTCCACGCCCTGCCCCGCCTGCGTCATGGTCTCCTCGGTGCGCAGCGGCGGGATCTCGCTGAGCGAGCCGATGAGGGTCGTCTTGCCGACGCCCAGCGGGCCGGCGATCACGATCTTCACGGACGTGCGCACGGTCGGGGGAAGGTAGCGGCCGCCCTCAGAGTTGGCGGAGTCCATCGAGTACCTCTTTCAGCAGGGCGGGATCGTGCCGGTCGGCGGCCGTGACCGGGGGGCGGGCGATGACCAGGCCGGCGTCGAGCAGGTCGGCGAGCAGCACTTTGACCACGGCGACCGGCTGGCGCAGATGGGCGGCGACCTCCGCCACGGACAGCAACCGGACGCAGAGGTCGAGAATTTCGGCGCACTCCGGGCTGAGGTCGGGGGCGTGCTCGCCGGGGAGTGTGGCGTCCGCGATGGTTCCCGCGGCCCCTGCGGCCCCCGTGGTCCCTGCGATCTCCGTGATCCCGGTGGCCACAGTGGTCCCGCCGGCTCCGGCGGCCCTTCCGGCCTCGGCAGGCGCGGCGTCCCCTGTGTACGTGGTGCCGTCCCCGACGCCCCAGTCGTCACCGCCGACTCGGCCATCCCAGTCGTCATCGCCGCCCCCGGCGCCCCAGCCATCACCCTCCACCCCGGCACTCGCGGCGGCCACCACCAGGGTCTCCAGGGCGAGCGTGTCACGGGAGGGGGCGACACGGCCGCCGGTGATCACGTAGGGGCGTACCGGCCCCGCCCCCGTCGGGCCGCTCACGGAGTGGCGGTGCGGGCGCGGGGCGGGCTGCTGAGGTGCTGCCCTATGCGCACCACCATGTGCTGCATCTCCCGCGCCACGAGCCCGGCGTCCACGTCCGCCGCCGTGGCCACGGCCAGCGAGGCACCCGGCCCGGCGGCCACCAGGAACAGGAAACCGCCGTCGAACTCCACCATCACCTGACGCGGCGCGCTCCCGTCGCCCGCCAGTTGCGCCGCGGCCTCGTGGCCGAGCGAGAGCAGGCCGGAGCAGATCGCCGACAGCCGGTCGGCGTCGTCGGTGGATATGTCGGGCGAACCGGCCAGTCGCAACCCGTCGCGGGACACCACGAGCGCGTGCCGCACCGCGGGCACCCGCAGGATGTCGGCGAGCAGCCACTCCAGATTCCCGTTCGTCATCAACGCGATTCCCTTTCGCTGTCGTTCGGCTCACGGGGCCGCGTCGGCTCTGCCGTCTCCGTTGCTTGCACGGCGTCCACCGGTTCCGTCGGACCGGCGGAGCGCGACGCCCGGGCGGACTCCGCCGGTACGGCGCGGCCCGACGGCCCACCGGGCGCCGCCGGGCCGGTGAGCCCCGGCGTGCCGCCGTCGACCGCCGGTCCGTCAGCAGCCGCCGGAGCGACCGAGCGTGCCGGCTGTGCGACGTCCGCTCGCACCGCGGCTTCGCCCGCGGCACCGAGGCCTCCTGACGGACCGACCGGACCAGTGGCTTCCGCTGCCATTGTGGCCTGTGGCGTCCGGGGAGCCGCGGCCGCCTCCTCGCGGCCGAGCCGGGTCCCGGCCTGCAGGCTGCTCATAAAGGCGGCGGCCTGCTGCGGTGACCGGAGGGGTTCCGGACGCGGCGCGGCGGACGCCGACGAGTGCGCCGAGGACCGGGGTACGGGTCCGGACGCGCCACCACCGGCGGCTCGTCGGCTGCGCCGACGCGGAAGACCCCCGGGCGTGGTGGGGGAGACGACGGCCTCCGGGACGACGGCGGCCGGGTCGCCGGGGTGGCGCGGGTCCGTACCGCCTCCGACGACACCACCCGCCACCGGCGGCTCGGCGCCCTCCTGACGCTCCGCCGGCTTCGGCCGTACGCGCTGCGGAAGCTCGCCGACGGCCCGTGCGTGGTGCTCGCCCGCCGCGTAGGAAGCGGAACCGGTGCCGCCGGGCGCCTCCGGCAGCGCCGTCCCGCCCGACTTGGGCGGAACACCCGCGTCCGTCTCCTCCGCCTCAACAACCCCACTAACCGGCGCGTCGCTCACCAGCGCATCGCCGTACGGCCGCCGTTCAGCCCGCTGCGGTCGCCGCCGACGCTGCCGTTCGGCATGTTCCCGCTCCGCCTGCTCGCGCAGCCCCGGCGCGCGCGGGGGCGCGGGGGTGGCGGGGGCCGCCGTCCCCTGCGTCAGCAGGGCGGACGGGACGAGGACGACGGCGCGGACGCCTCCGTACGCCGACGGAGAGTCCAGCTTCACCGAGAAGCCGTACCGCCGGGCGAGCAGACCCACGGCGGACAGGCCGAGCTGCGGCTTCGCGCCCAGCCCCCGGCCCTGCGCTGCCGAACCGCCGCCGAGCCGCACCTCGGCCTCGGCGAGGTCCTGTTCGGTCATGCCCAGCCCGCCGTCGTCGATCTCGATCACGGCACCGCTGTGCACCGGCCGGATGGCGACCAGCACGGTCACGGTCGGCGGCGAGTACCGCGTGGCGTTGTCGAGCAGCTCGGCGACCGCGTGGATCAGCGCCTCGACCGCGCGCGGCTCGACGGCGGCGTCCCGCGCGCCCTGGACGCGTACCCGCTGGTACTCCAGGATCCGCGACTGCGCGCCGCGCACGACGTCCAGCAGCGACACCGCCTCCGGCCACTGCCGCCCGGGCCAGGCGCCGCACAGCACCTTCATCGTCTGCGCCTGCCGCGCCAGCTGCGCCGCCGCGTGGTCGGCCCGCATCAGACCGGCCATCAGCACCGAATCCTCGGCGCTCTGTTCCAGGACGTCGAGGCCCTGCTGCTGGGCGAGGGCCATCACCTGGATGCGGTCCGCCATGACCAGGAACGCGGCGCGTCCGGACTCCGTGCGGTCCTTCAGCGCCCGCACGGCGTCCGCCGTCCGCCGCAACAGCGCCTCGTGGTGCGCGGCGAGGGCGGCGGCCTCCGCGTCACCCTCGGGAACGGCGTACAGCGGCCCCGGAACGTCGGCCTCCGGCGTGCCCTCCAGCACCGCGGGCAACCGGACGCCGGCCAGGTGCTCCAGCTCCTCCCGCCAGGCCCGCTGCCGGTCGGCCAGCCGGGACCCGTACTCCGTGGCGGCCGTCAGCTCCCCGCGCAGCCGCGCCGTCACGCGCCGGGCGCGGACCAGCAAGGGTGCGGCGATCACAGCGGCGGTGGCCGTGCCCGCGACCAGACCCAGGGACACGGCCTCCGTTATCGGCATCATCAGGCGGTTCCCGGGAGGCGAGCGACAACTGGAGGACGGCCGTCAGCGTACGGCGCGGGACGGGGGTGGTGGAAGTGTTGGGTGTGTCCTGACGCTTGGTCGGATACCGGACGTTTCCTCCGCGTCCGCTACGAAATGGCGCCGACGACCCGTCATCAGTCGACCACCACCGGGGCGGACCCGGGAACAAGCAGCCTTTCGAGTGAAAGAAACCCGTACCCGCGCTCGCTGATGGCCCTGACAAGGGTGGGCAGCGCGGTGGCGTCCACCGTCGACGGATCGGCGGAGCTGGTCCGTCCCACGTGCAGCAGGACGATGGCGCCGGGGACCAGAGCGCCGAGCACACGGGCGACGACACTCTCCGTACCGACGCCTCCGGTAGCGCCCTTCCACCCCAACGTGTCGACGGTCCAGCGGACGCAGGTGTACCCCAGGGCGTTCACGTCCTCGACGCACTCCCGGTCCACCTCCCCGTAGGGGAAACGGAACAGCCGCACCGGAGGCCGCCCGACCGCCCGTTCCACGGCCTCCGCCGCCGACCGCACCTCCTCCGCCCGCTGTTCCCGGGTCAGCCTGGGGAACGCCGGGTGCGTCATCGAGTGATTGCCCACCGGATGCGCGCGAGCGATCCGCCGCGCGGCGGCGGTATGGGCCGAGGCGAAGCGCCCGGTCATGAAGAACGTGGCGGGGATCCCCCACTCCCCGAGCGTGCCCACCACATGGTCCACACCCTCGTCCCCACCCCCACAGTCAAACGTCAGGGCGACCTTCCGCTCCCTCGTCGGCACCACGGTGACGTCCTGCCCCACCAGCGGTACGGGAGGCGGCTCTTGACCCCACGCCTCACCCCCGCCGAACCCGCTTCCGACTCCCAGAAGAGCCGCTCGCAACACCCCTCGCCGACTCACCCACCGCCGGCCACCATCCCGACCCAAGCGCCCGCCCTCTCGACAGAGTCCCCGAAACCGATCACCCTGCCGCGAACCCACCCCACCCGGTGCCGGGCTAACCACCACACCCCACCAAGTTGACGCCCCAGCTCAGACCGCCCTGCCCGAGGCCATCACCCAAACGAGGGCAGCCTGTTCATCTGCCTTGTCGGGCTGGGGAAATGACCAAAAGTCAACCCTTGACCGGTAAGGTATTGATCAAGATATATTCCGGCAATACGTTCGCTATACACCGAGAGGGCAGTCATCCGTTCCCGGATCACTGCCCTCTCGCGCGGCCAGGCGTCCGCGTCGCAGCAGGTTTTGGCGAGCCACGTCAAGACACGGGCACCCTTTCCCCACGGAGCGTTTTTTCGTGCACCAAAAGACCCCGCGCATCTCCGCGGCTGCGGCCATGGCGCCCGTTGCCTTCGGTATGGCCGCGCCCGCCGCCCACGCGACCGAGGCACACCGCGCCCCCGCCGCCGAGTCCGCCGAACTCCACCGTGACGCACCGCACTGAGCCCGCCGACACCGGCAGGAAGTCACCGGAGGCGAACCTCTGGAGTTCGGCACTCGTCTTCTCCTGCCTGTGCCTGCTCTCCCGAGTCGGGCGCACAGCGGAACTGCTGGACGCTTTCGACGGCATCACCGTGGTCTTCTACGCGCTCGGCTGGGCAGGCCCCGCCATCGCTCTCGTCCGGTGCGCGTTGAGACGGCGCAAACCCTGGAGCGGCGCCGTGGTACCGGTTACGGTCCACACCGCCATGGGGCTGGTTCTGTGGACGCTCCTCGGATGGACATGACGCCCACGGCCCAGTGACCCGTCAGGCGAGCGGACCGGACGTCGACCGGTCCGCTCGCTCCGGTACCCGCCCGTCGAAAGGCGCTGCTGCTTTGCCGAATCCGCACCACCCCGCTCACCCACCGCTCGAAGTCACCGGCCTCGCCAAGGCCTACAAAAGGAAACGAGTGGTCGACGGGGTGTCCTTCTCCGTCCCCGAGGGTTCGGTGACCGGCTTGCTGGGGGCGAACGGCGCCGGAAAGACCACGGTCCTGCGGCTGATGCTCGGACTCGTCAGGGGCGAGGGCACGACCGACTTCCTCGGACGCCCGCTCCCCGACTGGCACCGCCCGGGAGAGATCGTGGGCGCCGTACTCGGGGGCACGTTCGGCCACCCCCGCCACCGGCTCCGTGACCACCTCACCATGGTGGCGTACGGGCTGGACGTCCCCCCGCGGCACGTGACGGAGGTACTGACCCGCGTGGGCCTGGAAAAGGCGGCCGACCAGCGACTGGGCCAACTGTCCCTGGGCATGGCCCAACGGGCGGGCCTCGCACAGGCGCTGCTCGGCGATCCCCGCGTCCTGATCCTTGACGAGCCCTTCAACGGTCTGGATCCACACTCCATCGCCTGGCTGCGCGGCACCCTGCGGAGCTTCGCCGAAGACGGGGGTACGGTCCTGCTCTCAAGCCACCTCCTCGGTGAAATGGACCAACTGGCCGACCGGATCCTCGTCATGGCCCGGGGACGCCTCGTCGCCCAGGCCACGGCAGCGGAAATCGCCGCCCGAGTCGGACGGCACGCTGTGGTCGAGACCCCGGAACTGGAACGCCTGACGGCTGCCCTGACCGAGAACGGGGCCGGCGTGGAACGCCTGGACTCCACACGAGCCCGCGTCACCGGCCTCGACCGACGCGAGGTGGGAAAGCTCGCGGCGCGACTGGCTGTCCCCCTGTACTGGCTGGGCGAAGAGGCGGCATCCGTCGAGGACTTCTACCTGTCGGTGGCCGAAGAGGAGTTCAAAGCCCGGTGACGACGCGACCCCTCCTCCACCCACGACACCCCCGAGCCGCCGGCCCGCACGCCTCATGTCTCAGGCGAGCGCTCCGCTACGAGTGGAAGCGGCTGTGGTCACTTCGCTCCCCGTGGATCCTCTCCGCCCTCGTCGGCCTCATCGGCGTCGGGAACGGAATCGACATCGGTCTCGGCGAGTATGCGCTGCCCGCCTTGGCGGACGTCCTCCAGTTCTCCCCGCTCGCCTCCCAAGCCCCGATGTCCGGGCTCCTCCTCTTCATCCTCGGTACGACGGCCGTCTCCACCGAGTACACCTATCGAGCGGCCCGTACCACCTTCCTCACCCTCTCCTCCCGGCGCACCGCCTACGCGGCGAAGGTCGCGGTCACCTCGGCAACGGCCGCGGCGGTCTCGCTGGGGGCCTCGCTGCTCAGCGCGGTCATCGGCGCCACGATCCTCGCGGTACGCGGCGCACCCCAGCCCGACTGGACCGGCCTGACCGCTCCCCTCGCCGTTTTCACCGTCGTCATGCTCTGCTGGCCTACGATCGCCACGGGACTCACCGCCCTCCTCCGACGCCGCGTACCGGTGATCGTGTTCCTACTCCTCTGGCCCCTGATCCTGGAACGCCTCACAGGCATCCTGCTGAACAAGCTCCCAGGCCTCACCGGCCTCTCCGACCACCTCCCCTTCGCAGCCGCCCGGGCCGCCCTGCACTGCGTACGCGGACAGGACACGAACGAGGACGTACCGTTCACCGAAGCCCTCCTCGGCAGCGGCGTCTCTCCCGCCCTGGGCCTGGCGATCTTCTGCGCATTCACGGCATGCCTCGCCATAGCCGGCGGCATCGCTTACACCCGCCGGGACGTATAACGCAGAAGGGACACCCGGGAATGTCCCTGGGTGCCCCTTCACGCGGTGCCCCCGGGCAGATTCGAACTGCCGACACCCGCTTTAGGAGAGCGGTGCTCTATCCCCTGAGCTACGGAGGCGGGGGCTTGTAGGAAACCTTGTCGAAAACCCAGTGACTGGGTGGTCGAGCCGGTTGCTCAAACCCGCTGGTCGGGCGGGTCGCGTCGCCTCCGCTTGTTGTGCTGAGCGATGGCGCGCGGTAGGGGTACCGCCCTGACGTGTCACAGGGTAGCGGATCCGGCTCAGGCGGGCTGTGCCTCATGGGGAGGTCGTGGACCAGTGGGTGCGTGACCTGGTGGTTTACAAGTGAGTCATGGTCTGGAGGGTGGCCTGATGTGCTGCCGGCGGCTATGTCGAAACGGCGGTATGAGCGTTTTGCGTAATTGAGGGAAGATGGTGAGTGAAGTAGTCATGGGGTGGTCAGGACCAGCACCGTGTTCTGCCCGCCGAAGCCGAAGGAACTGGAGATCGCCACGTCGATCTCCGCGGTTCGCGGTTGCCCGGTGACGACGTCGAGGGCCCTGCCGTCGTCCTGGGCGTGACAGTTGGCCGTCGGGGGAATCTGCCGTCGCTCTAGGGTGAGCACGGTCAGTGCGGCCTCGATCGCGGCGGAGGCGCCGAGGGCGTGGCCCAGGACGCTCTTCGACGCGGTGACGGGTGGCGGTGCGGCGCCGAAGACCCTGAGCAGAACGCGTGCCTCAGCGGCGTCTCCTGCTGGGGTGGAGGTGCCGTGGGTATTGACGTGGCCGACGTCCGCGGGCGTACAGCCGGCGTCCGCGAGGGCCGCGCGGATGGCGCGCTCGGCTCCGTCGCCTTCGGGGTGGGGTGCCACCGGGTGGTAGGCGTCACTGCTGGAGGCGCACCCTCGTAGCAGGGCGCGGATGCGGGCGCCGCGGCGCACCGCGTGGTCGGGGAGTTCCAGGGCCAGAATGGCGGCGCCCTCGGACAGAACGAATCCGTCACGCTGGCGGTCGAAGGGCCGGCAGGCCGAGGCCGGATCGTCTGTGCGCCGGGACAGCGCTCCCAGCTGGGAGAAGCAGGTCGCGCCCATCCGGCAGCGGCCGCTTTCGCCGCTGCCGGTCAGGACGATGTCGCAGCTTCCGGCCAGCAGCAGCTGCCGCGCGACGGCGATGGCGGTGGCCCCGCCGGCGCAGGCGCTGGCCACGGTGAAGCCCGGTCCGCGGGCGCCGAGGTCGAGAGAGACCTCGGCGGCGACCATGTTCGGCACGCTGCGGGGCAGGGCCATGGGCGAGACCGCTGCGGGCCGGCCCTGTGTCAGCAGGGCGAATTCCCTGCCGTAGTTCTGGAGGCTGTTGCCTCCGACGCCCAGAATGACCCCGACCCGCTCCGACGGCCAGTGGGCGGGGTCCAGTTTGGCGTCGGTGACGGCTTGCCGTGCCGCGACCAGCGTGAGGTGGGCCGTGCGGTCCAGGCGTCTGGCCAGGGGTCGGCCGAGCTCGGAGAAGGCGTCGAAGTCGTCGATGTGGCAGGAGATGTCGACCGGAAGCCCGGTCAGGTGCGGGTCGGTGCGGGCGAGGGACTGTCCGGTGCACATGCTGTCCCACGTGCTGTCGGCGGTCGGGCCGCCCGGCGTGATCATGGCCAGGCCGGTCACGGCTACGTCACGGGGGCCTCGTGTCACGGAATCGCCTGTTCTCTCGCTGGTCGGTCCCGTCCGGGACGTCCTGGGGGCGCGTCTTTCACACGGTGACCGCGGCGGGTGGGCGGGCGGCCTTCGTTTCGAGGAGTTCCGCGAGCTCTTCGAGTGTTGTGTTCGGGCTGACGTCCGTGATGAGTGCTCCTGCCTGCTCGGCCAGAATCACTCCGAGTTCGGCCATGGTCAACGAATCCAGGTCCAGGTTTTCCAGGGTCGCCCGTGGTGTGACTGTGTCGGGGTCGAGACCGAATTCGCTGGTCAATACGTTGAACAGCACGTCGTACACGTGACACTCCTTGAGGGAAAAGGCTAGTGGTGACACGATCTCGCAGGCGCCGTTCGGGGTCCTGGGTCGACACGGTATACGGGTGCCGGGGGGCCGGTATGTGATGCGACCGGCCCCTTTCTCATCTCAACTCACCGCC
The DNA here is from genome assembly GCF_051386555.1 of Streptomyces sp. URMC 126. Taxonomy (NCBI): domain Bacteria; kingdom Bacillati; phylum Actinomycetota; class Actinomycetes; order Kitasatosporales; family Streptomycetaceae; genus Streptomyces; species Streptomyces sp. URMC 126. The sequence continues at coordinate 6,552 of NZ_JBPQTX010000154.1, read as the reverse complement.
GGGGGCGGGGTCAGGACAGGGCGCCGAGTGGGTTGTCGGGCGCCAGGGGCGAGCCTGAGACCGCGAGGCTGGCGCCGACCACATCGGCGGTGGACAAGGGTGAGGAGGCGGAGCATTTCGGGTACGAGGCGAGGACGGACATGGCGACGTTTTCCCCCGGGAAGACGTGACTGCCGCGTGAGACGGTGCCGTTGCGGGCCCATTCCCCTGGGGTGGCGGTGAACTCGTCCGCCATGACCGACCGGCCGAGCAACCGCCCCGACTGCCGGTCTCCGGCGTACCAGTCGAAGATCAGGGTGCCCTTTCCGCCGCCGCTGGTGCAGGTGCCCCAGCCGCTGCCTTTCAGCCGCAGGCGGCCGGACTTGATGTCGTTTCGGGTTCCGTCGGGGGACACACAGTGATCGAGGGTGCCTGTTCCGCTGACGGTGACCGGGCGGGCCGTGGTGTCGAGCGCCGGGGTCGTGGTGGCTGTACCCCGGCCGCTGCAGACGAGGTGGACAGTGCGCACCGCCGTGTTGACGCGTGGTGTGGCCTGCCGTTCCACAGCGCGATGTGGCGCCTTGGGCTGAAGCGTCGTCTCGTGGTGCCCGGCGGGGACCGGTCCGGCCTGTGCTCTCGGCACCGCGGCACCGGCCAGAACACCTCCTGCGACGACTGTTCCTGTGGCCAGGCCGATGAGGGCCAAGCGTTTTGCCGACATGGATGCCTACTTTCCTTGCAGCGTACTGAACGGGGGACGGGCGCTGAACCCGAACAGAAATTGACATAGAAAGCAGCAATCAGGCAGGTGTTGTATCAGTGTCCTGTTGATGACACACGTACGTGCTAGCGGTGCCGCTGTTTGAACCCGCCACGTTGTCCGACTATCGGGTCATGATGTGGTGAAGTGCGTCACGGGGTTCCATGTGCGGGCACGGGGACAACTCGGCGGGGCGGCGAAGAAAGAGGCGTGTCCTTTACGGCACATCCTCCGTGTCGGGCCTAGGGCGGCCGCCGGAACGGCTCTAGGGTTTCCGACCATGGGCCTGCATGAAACTCTCTGCCACCGGCCGCGCAGCCCCCGGTTCGACTGGTCCGATCTCCCCGTGCACTGGGTTCCAGGTGAACCTCAGGTCACCCATACCCTCAACGTCATACATCTTTTGCTCCCCGAAGGGGAGCACTGGTTCTGCCGTGTCTTTGAACGGGCCTTGCCATTCATCGGGGACGAGCGGCTGCGCCGACGCGTTTTGGGGTTCATCGGCCAGGAGCGGACGCACGCGCATGCCCACGAGGAGGTCCAAGCGCATCTGCGGGCCCAGGGCCTCGACATCGACCCGTACTTGGCCCAGCTCGGGTGGTATTACCGGCGCGTTCTCGAACCGCGCGAGGCTCCCGGGGAGGAGCCGCACCGGGAGCAGATCCGGGAACTGGTCGCGGTGGCCGCTGCCTTCGAGCACCTCACGGCCTTCATCGGTCAGTGGCTGCTCGACAGCGCGGCGTTGGACCGGGCCGGGGCGCACCCGGCGATGCTGGACATGCTGCGCTGGCACGGTGCCGAGGAGGTCGAGCATTCCGGCGTCGCCTTCGATCTGCTGTGTCATCTGAGTCCCGGGGGCGGCCGTGCCCGGCGTGTGCGGGCCGCGTTGATCGCCGGGGTGTTGAGCCCCTGGCTCTGGTACCGGGGGACCCGCTACCTCATGGCCGCCGATCGGTCGCTGCGCGGCTCGGTCAGGTGCACCCTGCGGGCGCACCGCTCGGCCGTCCGACGCGGGCTCCTGCCCTCCTTCCCCGTGCTGGCGCGCGCCTCGTTCGCCTTCCTCGGGCGCGGCTACCACCCGTCCAAGGAGTACGACATCGAGCGGGCTCTGGCCTATCTGGCCCGTTCCCCCGCAGCGCGTGACGCCGACCGTCTGTAAGCGGCCTCCCATGACCGAGCATCCCGTACCCGAGGTCCTCCCGCCCGCCGGGGCGCCCTGCGTGGCCCCTCCGCCCGGCCTCTACCGCCGCGACCGGCCGGACCGGCTGATGGCCGTACTGGCCCGGGCCGCCGACCGGTACGTGGCCCACCTGGTCTTCCGCGGGGCCCGGCGGCGCTCGCGCCGGCCGGCGGCGGCCGTCGCGTGTCCTCCGCTGACCCTGACCGTGACCGGCCGGCGACGGATCGCCGACGACGTGGTGGAGCTCGCGTTCGCCGCCACCGCGCCAGGCGTGTCCCTTCCCCGGTGGGAGCCGGGTTGTCACCTGGAGCTCGTGCTCCCGTCCGGTCGCGTGCGCCCCTATTCCCTGTGCGGCGACCCGGACGACACCACTGCCTACCGCATCGCCGTGCGGCGCCTGCCGCACGGTGGGGGCGGTTCCGTGGAGGTGCACGCGGCCCTGCTCCCTGGGGTTGAGGTGCGCGTGCGCGGGCCCTACAACGGTTTCCCCTTCGCCGGTGAGCCCGCCGTCCTGTTCATCGCCGGGGGGATCGGCATCACGCCGCTGTTGCCGATGGCGCGGGAGGCCGCCGCGCGGGGGCTGGACTGGCACCTGGTCCACACCGGGCGCCATCAGGCGTCGCTGCCGTTCCACGAGGACGTGGCGGCGCTCGACCCCCTCGGCCGGCGCACCACGATCCATACCTATGACGTGGACGGTTTCCCCGATCCCGCCCGGTTGCTCGCTCGCGCGCCGCATCCGGCTGCGGCCGTCTACTGCTGCGGGCCGCCCGCTCTCCTGGAGTCCGTGAGCCGCGCCCTGCGCCCGGCGCCTGGAACCGGCTCCCTCCGAGCGCTGCACGCGCAACGCTTCGCGCCCGGGCGGGCGGTGAACGGCGCCCCGTTCATCTTGCGGCTGCCCGACGGCACCCGACTCGACGTTCCCGCCGACCGTACGGCGCTCGACGTCCTGCTGCGCGCCCGGCCCGACCACCCGTACGCCTGCGGGCAGGGGGTCTGCGGCACGTGCCGCATCCACGTGCGGGGCGGCACCCCGCAGCATCGGGACCATCTGCTCACCGCACGGGAGCGGGCCAACGGGATGATGCTCCCCTGCATCTCCCGTGCCCCCATGGGCTCCGTCCTGGAGGTTGTCCCCGCCTCAGACAGCGGGACGCAGCCTGCGGCGGCCGGGTGCCCGACGTCGGGGGAACCACCAGTTGGCGGGGCCGGCGACCGTCATGACCACCGGGACCAGGACGCCACGGAGCAAGGTCGCGTCGACGAGGACGGCCACCGCCAGACCGACGCCCAGTTGCTTGAGCAGCACCACGCCCGATGACGCGATGGCGGCCATGGGCACGATGAAGGCGCAGGCGGCCGAGCTGATCAGCCGGCCGCTGCGCGCCATGCCGTTCACGATCGCCGTCCGGTTGTCGGCGCCGAGCAGGTGCTCTTCGCGGATCCGCGCGATGAGGAAGACCTCGTAGTCCACGCTCAGCGCGAAGGCGATGCAGAACGTCAGGAGGGGGATGGAGGGGTCCAGCGTCTTGGTGGGGGCCAGGTCCCACGACTCCGGGAGGAAGTTTCCCTGGAAGACGAGGACGAGCACTCCGCAGGCCGCGGCCAGGCCGAGCGCGCCCATCACGACCGCCTTGGCGGGGACGAGGACACTGCGCATTCCGGCCGCCAGGAGCAGCATCGTCACGAGGGTCAGCAGCAGGGCGGCCGACGGCAGCCGCGAGGCGAGCGCTTCGGTGGTCTCCCGCAGCCGGGCCGCGTCCCCGGCCAGTTGCGGCGTGTCGCCGCCCGGGGCGGGCATTTCGGCGATTTCGTCCAGGAGTGTGCGCGCCGCGGCGCTCTCGGGAGCACCGGTACCGGTCACGACGACCACCGCGCCCGACGGTTTCTCCCGCACAGCCGTCGTCCGGGTATCCGCCGACACCCCGGCGATGCCGATGCGGACGTGCCCGAGGTAGACGGAGCCCGGACCGCGGACCAGGGCCGTGTGCGGCAGCCGGGACAACGACCGTGCGTAGGCGTCCAGTTCCCTGGCGTCCCGGTCGGGGTCGGTGTGGGGCAGGACGATCTGGACGTCACGCTCGGGATGCAGCGGGAAACCGGCCCGGATCGCGTCGGCCGTGGCGCGGGTGACCGCGTCGGCGGGCAGGGCACGTTCGTCGAACAGGGCGAACCGGGCGTCGAGGCAGGGTGCGATCATCGCTGTGAGTACCAGGCAGCAGATGCCGCCTGCCAGCAGGGGGCGCCTGGTCACGGACCGGGCCACCTTCCGCCACAGGGGGCTGGCGACGTGCCGGCCGCGGCGTGCGGGGTCCTCCCTGCTCAGCCGGGGGCCGAGGAGGACCAGGGCCGCGGGCACCAGGAGGTGGGCGCTGGCGGCGGACAGTACGGCCACGAGCATGCCGGCCAGTGCCATGGAGCGCAGGAAGTCGAGCGGGAAGACGAACAGCACGGACAGCGCCGACATGGTGGTCAGCGCCGACAGCCACATCGCCCGGCCGGCCGACCTCATCGTCGCCGCACACGCCTCCCGGCAGGTGTCGCCCCGGTGCAACTGCTCGCGGTACCGCGTGATCAGGAAGAGGGCGTAGTCCACCGCCAGACCGGTGCCCACGGCCGCGGCGAAGTTCACCGTGAAGACCGACACCGGCATCACACGCGCGAGGGCGTTGAGGGCGGCCACCGTCGCCGTGATCGAGCAGGCCGCCACGGCCAGGGGAACCAGAGCCGCGGCCGCGGAACCGAATCCGAGGACCAGCAGGACGAAGACGACCGGCGCGGCCAGTGCTTCCGCACGCGGGATGTCGCCGCGCGCGAGCAGGGTCCCTTCGGCGTCGGCCGGCGCCGGACCGGTCACCGAGATGGCCAGGGGGCCCGGCGGCCGCTTGGCGTACCGCTCCACCAGGGCGGTGGCTTCCTTCGACCGAGTGGAGGGACCGCCCGCCAGCGCCATGCTGATCAGAGCGGACCGGCCGTCGCGCGAGCGCAGCAGGACGCTGCCGTGGGCGTCCCAGTAGCTGTGTACCGCCACGACCGCCGGCTCGTGGCGCAGGCTCTCCGTGAGACGGATCGCCGCTCCCGCCACCTCGGGTGTGTCGACGCCGGCTCCACGGCCCCGGACGAGAAAGGTCAGGTGCTGAGTCCCGCCGCCCAGTTCCACGGCTGCCCGGTCGGCCCGTTCCACGGCCGAGTTCCGCACCTCGAACCCGCCGTGCATCAGCCGGTCCCACAGCCCCGAACAGGACGCGCCCAGCAGCAGCACCGCCACGGCGGACAGCACCGCGACCCGGATGGCCTGTCGGCGCGTACCGACCGGCTGGAATCTGACCGTCCATTTTCTCACCCGCGACACCGTAGCCACGGCGTGCCGTCACAAGAGCCGCCCTTGCTCTCACGCTGCACCATGCGAGTGGTTGACCGGCCGTTCATCACCCGACAGCACCAACGCGCCAGCCAGACAGACGCTTTGCACTGCCATAGTCCCATCTCGTGATCTTTGACGAGCATGCCGCGGCCGTGGTGCGCAAGGCCCGTTCCCGCACCCCGGAACCCGCCAGTGGAGGCAACCGGTGATCGTGATGACCGGCGCGACCGGCTTCCTCGGCGCGCACATGACGGCCCGCCTCCTGCTCGACGGCGACGAGCCGATCACTGTGCTGGTCGGACACGATCCAGCCACCACCGTCGACCGCTTGGCCACCGCCGTCTCCTCCACCGGCGAAACAGTCCCCCGAGAACACGTCGCCGCCCGAGTCAAGCCGCTCCTCATCCGCCTGGACGCCCCGAACCTCGGCCTCGCGCCGCCCGTCTGGCGGGAGATCACCAACGAGGCGAAACAAATCTGGCACTGCGCCGCGTTCACCGACGCCTTCGGCGACCGCGTGCGGCTGCACACCGCCAACGTCGTCGGCACGCACCGCGTCCTCGCACTCGCCGAGGCGGCACGCGGACACGTGCCCTTCTTCCACCTCAGCACGGCCTACGTCGCGGGCGGCCGTCGCCACGGCACCGTCTTCGAGGACGAGCTCACCGAGGAGGCCGGTTTCCTGACCCCTTACGAGGAATCCAAATACCGCGCCGAGCGCGTGGTACGCGACTGGGCCGCCCGGCACGGACGCCCCGTCACCATCTTCAGGCCCAGCCTCCTGGTCACGGACCGGCCCTGGCAGGCCGGCGCCCCGCGGCACTGGCAAGCGGTCCTGGCCGAACACGCCTGCCTGGTCGGACGGTTGGGTCACCGGGCTTTGAAGGCCCTCGGGTTCGGCGGGCACGGCGGTGGCTCTCCCGCCTACCTGCTGCCCGGGCACCCGGACGCGCGGGCCAACCTCGTCCAAGCGCCGTGGGCCGCCCGCGCCATGCTCTCCGCCGCCTCCGGGCCCCGGCCGGAGGGCGCCCCGCGCACCCTCCACGTGACCAACCCGCGGGAGTTCCCGGTGCAGGACCTGGTGCGAGCGGCCCTGGGCGACCACACACCGTTCAAAATCCGCCTCGGCGCCGAGCCGACCGACGGCGAAGTGGCCCTGCCCACCCAGCTCGTGGGCCTGTTCGCCCGTCACCTGGCCCCGCACCTGAACACCACCCGCTCCTACGACACCACCCACCTGAGGAACGCCGTCGGCTGCCTCCCCCCGCC
>NZ_JBPQTX010000153.1:0-16339 GCF_051386555.1 Streptomyces sp. URMC 126 | reverse complement strand
GCCCCCACCCCCGCCGCCCTGCTCAAGGGCCGTGCGCGGCACGGCGATCCGGCCGCCCGGCGCGTCGCCCGTGCCCTCCGCCGACTGACCGGCGGTTCCGTCGCCCGGGAGGTGGAGCAGGCGGCACGGATCGCGGAGGTGCTCCAGCAGCCGGTCACCACGGGACGGCAGATCGCGGTGACGGGTATCCGGGGCGGTGCCGGCAAGACCACCGTCGCGGCCCTCCTCGGCCGCACCTACGCGCACTTCCGGCAGGATCCCGTGCTGATGCTGGAGGCGGACGCCGCGCTCGGCACCCTGCCCGCCCGGCTCGGCGCGCCCGACGTGCGATGGACCTGCGGCGACCTCGCTCAGATCATCACGCCGTCCATGCAGCTCACCGACGTCACCGGCTACCTCGTCCAACTGCCGGACCGGGGCTGGCTGCTGCCCGGCAGCCAGGGCCGGGTGGGCGCCCGCCTGGAGCTGGCCGAGTACCGCGCCGTCATGCTCGCTCTGCGGCGCTACTTCGGCATCACCGTCGTCGACTGCGACTCGCTGCCCAGCGAGCTGTCCCGTACCGCGTTGGTGGCCGCCCAGGCCCGGGTCCTCGTCGCACCCGCCACCGCCGAGGGCGTGGTGGCCACTCGTGCCGTCCTCGACTGGATGGCGACGCTGCGCCGCACCGGACTGCTGCGACGGACCGTGGTGGTCGTGACGGAAGTGACGCCGCACACCGCCGTCGACGTCGATGCCGCCCGGGAGGCGCTGCGCCTCGACGGTGTGTCCGTGCGCGTGCTCCCCTACGACCGGCATCTCGCCGCGGGCGGAGCCGTCAAGACGGAGTTGCTCGCCTGGCGCACCCACGACGAGGTCACGGCGCTCGCCGCGGACGTCCTGTCCCGGTCCCTGGACCGAGGCGGGTGCCCATCGTGACCACCCGAGTCGTGCACCGCCCCGCCCGCACCGTCCGTCCCCCGGCGCCGTTTCCGGAACGGGTCGTGGAACCACCGCCGAACCTCCCGGAGGGCAAGGTCGGCGGGGCGTTGCACTCGCTGATGCCGGTGGCGGGCGTCACGAGCTCGGTCGTCATGATGACGATCGTCCGCAACAGCCAGTTCGCGGTGATCGGCGCACTCGTACTCGCCGTCACGGTCGTCGGTTCGGTGGGGCTGCTGCTGTCGCAGCGGGGGAAGGCCCAGCGCACACGGAGGCGCCAGCGGGAGCGTTACCTGGAGTATCTGGAGGGGCTCCGGGAGGAGCTCGTCGCCGAGGAACGGACGTACCGGGCCGCCGCCCGGCTGCTCGACCCGGCCCCGGCCGCCCTCCACGACCTCGTACGCGACCCGGCGCGGCTGTGGGAGCGGCGGCGTACGGACCCGGACTTCCTCAGGGTGCGCATGGGGACCGGGCGGATGCCGGTCCGTATCCTGGCGATCGGCGGTTCGGGCGGCAACGTGCTGACGCCCCCGGACCCGTTCATGCTCAACGAAGCCGGTGCCCTCGCCCAGCGGTTCGGAACCGCCGCGGACCTCCCGCTCACCGTGCCCCTGGACCGGGCCGGCAACGTCAGCGTCGTCGGCAAGCGGCAGGACGTACTGCGCGTCGCCCGCGCGCTGCTCGTCCAGACGGCCGCTGCCCACGCGCCGGACGACGTGGCCCTGGCGCTGGCGTGCCCCCCGGACCGGCTGCCCGACTGGGAGTGGCTCAAGTGGCTGCCGCATGTCCTCGATCCGGGGACGCGCGACGGCCCGGTGCCGGCCCGTCGGATCGCTTCGGGGCCCGTCGAACTCGCCCGGCTGCTCCGCGACGAGCTGCGCGACCGCACGTCGTACGCGGCCGAGGCCCGGCGTGGGCTCTCCCGCGAGGACGCCGGGAACCTGCTCGGCCGGCTGCTCGTCGTCAGCGACGGACACGGCGCCGACGCCGTGGAACTCCCCCGGCCCGACGAGACGGTGCCCCTCGGCGAGCTGGGCGTCACCGTCCTGCACTTGGTGGCGGAGCGCGTACAGGAGCCGGGGGAGGTCTCGCTCCGCGTCACGGTGGCCGGCGACCAGGTGCTCGTGGAGGATCTCCGCGCGCCGAACGCGCTCGCCGGCGCGGGCGGAAGCGGAGGCGGCGGCATCGGCGGCGTGGATCCCGTGTCCGCGGCCGAGGCCGAAGGGCTCGCCCGGACACTGGCCCCGATCAGGCTGTCCGCCGAGTCCGTCGCCGACGCGCCGCTCGCCAAAGCCGTGGATTTCACGGGTCTGCTGGGCCTGGACGACCCGGCCGCCCCCGACCCGCACGACCTGTGGAGACCGCGGAGCGAACGGGCCTTCCTGCGCGTGCCCATCGGGATCGACGACGCCGGCGAGCCGGTGCTCCTGGATCTGAAGGAGTCATCGGAGTTCGGCATGGGTCCGCACGGGCTCTGCGTGGGGGCGACCGGTTCGGGCAAGAGCGAGCTGCTGCGCACCTTGGTGCTCGGTCTCGTCTCCTCCCACCCTCCAGAGGATCTGGCCCTGGTCCTGGTCGACTATAAGGGAGGCGCCACCTTCGCCCCGTTCGCCGGTCTGCCGCACGTCGCCGGCGTCATCACCAACCTGGAGCACCGCGCGGGGCTGGTGGAGCGGGTGCACACCTCGCTCGCCGGTGAGGTGCGCCGCCGTCAGCAGGTGCTGCGGGACGCGGGCAACCTGGCCGACATCGGCGCCTACCGGGCCCTGCGCGCCACCAGGCCCGGCCTGGAGCCGATGCCGCACCTCTTCGTCATCATCGATGAATTCGGGGAACTCCTCACCGAGCGCCCGGACTTCGGCGACCTCTTCCTCTCCATCGGCCGCATCGGCCGGTCCATCGGCGTCCATCTGCTGCTCGCCAGTCAGCGCATCGAGAGCGGCAAGCTGAAGGGGCTGGAAACCTACCTCTCCTATCGGCTGGGCCTGCGCACGTTTTCCGCCGAGGAGAGCCGGACGGTGCTGGACACCCCCGACGCCTTCCAGCTGCCGCCCCTCCCCGGGTTCGGTTACCTCAAGGTCGACACGAGCGTGTACCGGCGGTTCAAGGCGGGCTTCGTCTCGGGCCCGTACCGGGGCCCCGCCGTTCTGGACGCGGACGACACCGGCCCGATGGTCCGGCCCTATCCCGCCGTCAGCGCCCCCGAGGAGCCGGTCGCCGCTCCGGGCGAGCCCCCCGAGCGCCACCGCGCGCCCGGGCCCACACCGATGTCGGTCCTGGTGGACCGCCTGCGGGACGCCGCCCCGCCCACTCGCGCCGTCTGGCTGCCGCCCCTGCCGCGCACCGTGCCGCTCGACGCCTGCGCGCCGCCACCGGTCGCAGGCCGGGTGCCGGGCCCGGCTGCGGGCGATGGTCCGATGAGAGTGCCGCTCGGGCTGCTCGACGACCCGGCCCGGCAGTGGCAGGGCCGCTGGGTCCTCGACCTGACCGTCTCCGGCGGGCACGCCGCCGTCATCGGCGGCCCGCAGTCCGGCAAGACGACGCTGCTGCGCACGCTGGTGCTGTCCCTGGCCCTGACCCACACTCCGCGCGACGTCGCCGTGTACGGGCTCGACCTGGCCGGCGGCGGACTGGCGCCGCTCGCCGGGCTGCCCCACGTGGGCGGTGTGGCCGGGCGCGCGGACACCGAGCGCGTGGCCCGTACGGTCGAGGAGGTACGTCTGATGCTCGACGAGCGGGCGGATCTCTTCCGCGAGCACGGCATCGACTCCGTGGAACACCTCCGTGAACTCCGGGCCCGCGGTGCGCTGCCGGAGCTGTCCTCCACCGAGGTCGTGCTGGTCGTCGACGGCTTCGGCGCGCTGCGCGACGCCTTCGGCGGCCCGTTCGACGGGCTGGAGGACGCGGTCACCGACGTTCTCAAGCGCGGCGGCGGCTACGGCGTGCACATCGTCGCGTCGATGCTCCGCTGGAACGACGTACGCATCGCCACCCAGGCCGCTTTCGGCACCCGAGTCGAACTGCGGCTGAACGATGCGGGCGACAGCGGCATCGACCGGAAGCTCGCGGCCTCCCTGCCCGCGGACGAGCCGGGCCGGGTGCTCACCGACGGCAAGCTGTTCGCCCAGACCGCGCTGCCCCGCGTCGACGCGCTGGCCACGACGGCGGGCCTGGCGTCGGCCGTCGAACAGGCGGTGGCCGCGATCCGTGCGGCGTGGCCGGGTGAGGGGGTGCGGCGGGTGCGCGTCCTGCCCACCCGCTTCTCCGAGGCAGACCTTCCCTCCTCTGCGGAGGAACCGTTCCGCATACCCTTCGGGGTCGACCAGGCGGCCCTGCGCCCGGTCTCCCTCGACCTGTTCGGGCAGGACCAGCACCTGCTCGTCCTCGGCGACGGCGAGTGCGGGAAGACGAACCTGCTGCGATCGGTCGCCCGGGGCCTGATGGAGCGCTGGAGCGACGAGGAGATCGTCTTCGCGGTCATGGACCCGCGCCGGGGTCTGCACGCCCTCGTCCCGGAGGCCTACCGCGGCGGGTACGCGACGAACTCGCGCGTCTGCGAGGGACTCTCGTCCGTCGTCGCCGCCGAGCTGGAGAAGCGGATGCCCGACGGAACCCAGCCCACCGCGCCCGCGGGCCCGCACCCCGGACCGAAGATCGTCGTCCTCGTCGACGACTACGACGCCCTCGCGGCGGCGGGGCAGCAGCCGCTGGCGCCGTTCCTGCCGTTCGTCCCGGCGGCCGTGGACATCGGCCTGCACTTCGTCGTCACCCGGCGTGTGGCCGGCGCCTCCCGCGCGCTGTACGAGCCGTTCCTGATGGCCCTCCGGGAGAGCGGCGCCACGGCCCTGGTGATGACCGGCGACCGGCAGGAGGGGCAGCTGTTCCCCGGCGTCTACGCCGCGCCGCAACCCCCGGGGCGGGGCTTCCTCGTGCGCCGGGGCGCGGCGGCACAACTGGTCCAGACGGCCTTGGCGGACGGAGAACCCGCGTGACGACGGACGTGATCGCGCTTACCGAGGGGATGCCGGACCCCTGGAGCATCATGGCGGCCCTGCTGGCCGGCGGCCCCGAGCCCGGGGTACGGACGGCCGGGCAGGGGGCGGTGCTCCAGCTCTGCGACCCGGACGGCGCCCCGCTGGTCTCGGTGGAGGCGCCGCTGCGGATGGGGGTGCGGGGCGAGGCCGAGCGGCTGCTCGGGGTTCCCCTGGCGGACGGCACCGGCTGGTGGACGGAGATCCGGGCCGCCACCGGCGTCCCCGGGGCGGAGCGGCTGGCGCGCGCGGTGGCGGGCCGGCTCACCGATCTGCTGGGCGGCGCGGTGTGGCCGCCGGACGCGTCCGGGGACGTCCCGGAAGCCGGCGGACTCGTCGACGTCTCGGGCGTCACCGCCGCGGAGCCCCCCGAGCTCCCGGCCGTCGACGTGCTCACCGGGCAGGCCGCCGTGATCCTCCAGGACCGTCCGCTGATCGCCATGACCAGCCTGCTGTCCGAGGCGCTGCGCACCTCGGCGGACGCGGACCGGGGCCTCCAGATCGTCACCCCGGGCCACAGTCGCCTCTCCCTGCCCACGCGGTCGCTCCTCACCGGGCCGCCGCTCCGCTGGGTGGTGCGGGACGAGCGGTGCGGCTATTACGACGGGCTGTCCGGGGCGGTGCTCGGCTGGCGGGACGGCACGTTCGCCCCCGTCGCCGATGCCCACGGGAGGACGCTGGTCGCCGACGCGTTCCGGGAGGTCGACCGGAGCGGTGAGCGGCAGCTCGTGGTCGCGTTCCGCACCTGCCTGCCCGCCTCCGAGGACCTGGTCCTGGGCGGTGCCGTCGAGGCCGCCTGGCAGACCCTCACCGGCGCGCCGCCCGCGGGCTGGGGCTCCGCCGAGCCGGCCGGCCTCCCGTGGTCCCGCGAGGAGGCGACCTCGCTGGCGCGGCGCCGCAGTCCGCGTCCGACCTGGCTCGTCGTGGTGGGGGCGCCGGACCGTCCCGCCGTCGCCACGCTGCGGGTGGACCGGACGCCGGAGGGTGTCGCGGAGGACGTGACCCTGGCCCTCGGATACGGGCCGGGCGAGCGGCCGCCGGTGGAGGCGCTGCCGGAGCTCGCCGACACCCTGGCGTCCCGGTCCGGTCTGCGCTCCCTCGTCTGCCACCTGCGCCCGGCCCGACGTGATCTGAGTGTGCCGCCGCGCTTCGAGGCCCCGCCCGTGCCCGTCGCCTTCGCGCTCGGGTCCGAAGGCATCCGGAGCGTCGGGTTCGGGCACGCGGCCCGGGCGCCGCTGGCCGGCTCCCCGCTTCGGGTCGGGCCGCCCGGGCGGCCCGGTCTGTACTACCCGCTGGGCGACGGATCGTCGCACGGGGACGGGTGGGCCGCCCTGGAGCGGCTGACGCGGCATCTGCGGGGAGCCGGACGCGTCACCGCTTGAGGAGCAACTCCGTGTTGCGGTCCGTCGGTTCGCCGGCCAGGGTGCGGTCGCCGCCCGGGGCGTTGTAGGCGAGTTCGCGGTAGAGGGAGGCGAGGCCCGTCTGGGAGAGGTCGTGGTAGTCGGTGCGATGGGGGGCCGCCGACTCGATCAGGGTGGTGTAGAGGGAGATCGTGCCGTCGCGGTTGTCGGTGATCTCGATGACGCGGGCGAGCTGCGGGTAGTCGACGTGGGAGGCGGTGGCGATCTCCCAGAAGGTGCCGCGGGGGCGGATGCGGTTGCGGTGGCTGTGGCCGTTGATCCAGGCGAGGACGTTCTTGTGGCGCTGGAGGAGGGCGATGACCTCGGCGCCGCCGTGCCGCTGTTCGTTGGGGCGGGCGGGGTCGGGGACGGTGTTGTTCATGCTCCAGCTGGGGTGGTGGCTGAAGACGAGGGCGTACTCGTTCTTGTGCGCCTTGAGGGTGCGGTCGAGCCAGTCGAGCTGGGCGGTGCCGAGGGAGCCCTGGTAGTGGCCGCCGGGGTCGGTGGAGTCGAGGCTGATGCCGACGACCCGGTCGGAGACGCGGAAGCTGTAGTAGAGGGTGCCGGAGTCGAGGTTGTTCTTGGTGTAGCCGTGGCCGACCGGGCCGCGGCCGGCGAACCGGCGGTCCAGGTGCAGGGCGACGTACTGACGCTGCGTCAACGGGACGCGGCGGGGGTCCGGGGTGACGCCGCGGAGCTCCTTCTTGTGCTTGCGGAGCAGTTCCTCTATGCGCTTGCCCTTGGGGTCCGCGCCGTGCAGCTCGCCGTCCATCAGCCACTTGGCCTCGTCGGCGGAGACGGTGTACAGCTTCTTGCCGCCCACGGCGACGTCGGCGATGAACGACCCCGCGGCCGGGTAGCAGCCGCCGGAGAGCAGGTCGTGGTTGCCGAAGGTGGAGTACCAGGGGATGTTCAGGCCGGGGCTGTTGACGCTGCGCATGGCGGCGGTGAGGTAGCCGGGGATGCGCGGGTAGCCGAGGGCCTTGTCCTGGTCGCGGAGGGAGCTCTCGGGGTGCCAGTAGAGCTTGAGGCCGCTGTTCTGGACGCCCTCGTAGCGGCGGGGGTCGCCGGTGTTGGGGTTCATCCGGCCGCCGCTGAGGGCGGTGAGGAACCACTCGGCCTCGATCTTGGCGTTCTCGTCGCCGTTGTCGCCGGTGGTGATGACGAAGCGGAGGGGGGTGCCGGTGGCCGGGCCGCGGCGGAGCTTGTTGACGCGTTCGACGAGGGAGACCACGCCGGGCAGGGTCAGCGCCTCGTGCGGGCGCCAGGCGCCCTCGCCCCCGGCGCGGAAGAACTCATAGCGCAGCGGGTGTTGGACGTCCGTCAGATGCAGGTCGGTGAACTGGACGAACGACGCGATGGTGGTACGCCGCCGGGTGCGGTCGGCGCGCGCGGGGGCCAGCTCCGTACGGACGACGCGGGGCCAGCCCGGGCCGTCGCCCAGCCGCTTGTAGGCGCCGGTGCCGCGCGGGGTGGCGACGGAGACGAGCGTGGTACCGGCCCCCGTCGGAGCCGCGGCCTCGGCGTCGGCCGCGCCGCCGTCGGGGAGCGCGCCCGGGGTCTGCGGTACGGGCTCGTCGGCGGCGGCCGCGCCGGAGGGCCCCAGGGCGAGGCCGGTGCCGACGGCACCCGCCGCGGCCAGGAACCCCCGGCGGCCCAGGGACGGGCCGGAGCCGAGGGACGGACCGCGGCCGAGGGACGGACCGGGGCCGAGGGACGAAGTGGAGCCGCCGGACGGACCGGAGTCGTCGGACGGACCGGAACCGCCGGACGGACCGGAGTCGTCGGACGGGCCGGAGGCCACGGACGAAGCGGAGTCGAGAGACGGAGCGGATCTGCCGGATCTGCTGTGCATGGCGGTCTCCCCGAGTGCGAACGCGAATGCGAGCGGAGGTGCTGGTGGGCTGCGGCTGCTGTCACCGAGGATCGTTGGCAGCGCGGATGACCCGGGCGTGAACGGGGCGGCAACGGTCGCCGCCGATCACCGCACATCGATCTTGGCTACTGCGAACCGACATGGAGGACTCGTCCCCTGGAACGCTGAGCCTCACTCAGCGTTCACCCGACAGGGAACGCATCCCGGAAAACCCTATGGCCCCGCCGGTCCCGGTGTACTCCGTTTGCCCTGAATGGCTGAACCGTAAGCCCCCGCCCCTCGGCCCTCAGACACCCCCTCCTCGATCAGGCACCCCTCCTCAAAGGGTTCACGGCCTCCGTCCCGCTTCCTCCCCGTGTGACCGCTGGCGGGTTTACGCCATCCTTACTTTCCCTCGCTGGCAACTCTCCCCAAAAGCCCGTCACTTCCATAAAAGTGAGCCCCCATCCGGTTCCGATATCCGGACCTGCCGTCGGCAGCCGTTCACTCACCAGCCAGGGATGTCCATGACCACCCCCACATCTCGCCACGCTTCCCGCGGCGGCGCGAGACGCGCGTCCCGAATAGCCGTCGCCGCCGCCGCGGCGGTGGCACTCGCCGCCACGGGCGCGGCCCCCGCCTTCGCCGACGGGCCGCAGCCCCCGGCCCCGGGACCGGTCAAGCCGGCCGACCCCGCGAAGGACAAGCTCGGTTCGCACGGTGCGGACCTGCTCGCCAAGGCCAAGTCCGCGGGCGAGCGGACCGTCACCATGATGATCGCCACCGCTCCGGGCCAGACGGAGCAGATCGCCGGGAAGCTGGGCTCCGTCCAGGGCGCCTCGGTGGGCAAGGAGTACGAGAAGCTCGGTTACGTCCGGGCGACCGTCCCCACCGCCAAGGCCGACGCCGTGATCGCCGAGGCCCAGAAGCTCTCGTCGGTGCACGGCATCGACCTCAAGCAGGAGATCAAGCTTCCCGACCCGACGCCGCGCGGTGACGCGGTGGCGGGCGCCAAGGGGCCGAAGAGCCGCTCCTACCCGGCGCCCGGAAAGCGGACCCCGGCCAAGAACCCGTACCAGCCGGCCTTCGAGACCGGTGCCGTGGACTTCGTCGAGGACCACCCCAAGGCCGACGGCCGGGGCGTCACCATCGGCGTCCTGGACTCCGGCGTGGACCTGGCCCACCCCGCGCTGCAGAAGACCACCACCGGCGAGCGCAAGATCGTCGACTGGGTGACGTCCACCGACCCGCTGACGGACGACGACCGGACCTGGCTGCCGATGACGCAGGACGCGTCCGGCCCGTCCTTCTCGTTCAACGGCCGCACCTACTCCGCCCCCGCGGGCTCCTACCAGGTGTCGCTGTTCCGCGAGTCCGCCACCACCGGCGGCGACATGAAGGGCGACCTCAACCGCGACGGCGACACCACCGACTCCTGGGCCGTCCTCTACGACAAGGCCAAGGGCACCGTCCGCGTCGACCTCGACGACGACGGCGACTTCCGGAACGACGCCGAGATGAAGCCGTACAAGGACGGCTACCAGGTCGGCTACTTCGGCAAGGACGACCCGAAGACCGCCATCGCCGAACGCATCCCGTTCGTCGTGCAGGTCCGCAAGGACGTGCCGATGGACCCCAAGGGCGGCGACTGGGTCGGCAAGAAGGCCGACTTCGTCAACATCGGCGTCATCGAGTCCGAGCACGGCACGCACGTCGCGGGCATCACCGCGGCCAACGGCCTGTTCGGCGGCGAGATGAACGGCGCCGCCCCCGGCGCGAAGATCGTGTCCTCGCGCGCCTGCACCTGGAGCGGCGGCTGCACCAACATCGCGCTCACCGAGGGCATGATCGACCTGGTCGTCAACCGCGGCGTCGACATCGTCAACATGTCGATCGGCGGCCTGCCGGCGCTCAACGACGGCAACAACGCCCGCTCCGAGCTCTACACGCGCCTCATCGACACCTACGGCGTGCAGCTCGTGATCTCGGCGGGCAACAGCGGCCCCGGCGCCAACACCATCGGCGACCCCGGCCTGGCGGACAAGGTCCTCAGCGTCGGCGCCTCCGTCTCCAAGGAGACCTGGGCCGCCAACTACGGCTCCGAAGTGCGGACGAAGTACGCCATGATGCCGTTCTCCTCCCGCGGCCCGCGCGAGGACGGCGGCTTCACCCCGGTCATCACCGCGCCGGGCGCGTCCGTCAACACCACGCCGACCTGGGAGCCGGGCGCGCCCGTCGCCGAGTCCGGCTACGACCTGCCCCCGGGCTACGGCATGCTCCAGGGCACCTCGATGGCCTCCCCGCAGGCCGCCGGCGCCTCCGCCCTGCTGATCTCGGCCGCCAAGCAGAAGGGGATGAAGCTCACCCCCGCCGACCTGCGCACGGCCCTCACCAGCACCGCCAAGAAGATCAAGGGCTTCCAGGCGTACGAGCAGGGCTCCGGCCTGATCGACGTCAACGAGGCGTGGGACGCGCTGCGCCACAAGGCCACCGCGCACGACTACACGGTCAAGGCGCCCGTCTCCACGGCCCTTTCGGGCTCGCTGAAGACGCCCGGCTTCGGCACCGGCCTCTACGACCGCGAGGGCGGCCTCAAGGCGGGCGAGTCGAAGACCTACGACGTGACCGTCACCCGCACCTCCGGCCCGGCCAAGGACGTCTGGCACGAGCTGAAGTGGCGCAACAACGACGGAACGTTCAAGCTGGCGAGCCGTGACGAGGTCCGGCTGCCGCTGAACAAGCCCGTCACCGTCAAGGTCACGGCCAAGCCGAAGTCGGCGGGCATCCACAGCGCGATCCTCACCGTGGACGACGACCGCACCGAGGGCATCGACAAGCAGATCATGACGACGGTCGTGGTCGCGGAGCCGCTGGCCGCCCCGGCGTACCGGGTCGCGAAGAGCGGTACGGCCCAGCGCAACGCCACCACCTCGTACTTCGTGACCGTGCCCAAGGGCGCCAAGACGCTGGAGATCGCGATGAGCGGTCTGGCGAAGGACAGCCAGACCCGGTTCATCGCCATCAACTCGTACGGCATGCCGGTGGACCCGACCTCCACGATCAACTGCTACCCCAACTACAACAACCCGGCCAACACCTGCCGCCCGGACGTGCGCTCGTACGCCAACCCGCTGCCGGGCGTCTGGGAGATCGAGGTCGAGTCGCGGCGCACCTCGCCGCTGCTGGACAACCCGTACACGGTGACCGCCTCCGTGCTGGGCGCCTCCTTCGACCCGGCCGTGCGGAAGGTGGCCGAGGCCAAGGTCGGCACCCCGGCCTCCGTCACCTGGAAGGCGACGAACACCTTCGCGCCGCTGGACGGCACGCTCCAGGGCGGCCGCCTCGGCTCCTCCAAGGTCGACCGCCGGCAGATCGGCAAGGGCCAGAAGCAGACGTCCAAGGTCACCATCGGTGAGGGCGTCACCCGCTTCGAGGCGTCCATCGGCGGCGCGGCCGACCCCAAGGCCGACCTCGACCTCACGGTCTACAAGGACGGCAAGCCGGTCGGCTCCTCCACCAGCGGCGGCTCCGACGAGCAGGTCGTCCTGACCAAGCCCGCCGCCGGCGAGTACACGGTCGAGGTCACCGGCTACGAGGTGCCCTCCGGCACCACCGCCTACGACTACCGGGACGTCTACTTCGCCCCCTCCCTGGGCGAGGTCAAGGTCCCGGCCGGCCAGTCCGTCAAGCTCGGCAACGGGCAGTCCGCCCAGGTCACGGCCGAGGTCGTGGTCGCGGGCGCGGCCCCCGAGGGCCGGACGTTCTCCGGCGAGGTGCAGCTCGTCAACGAGCGCGGCACGGTCGCGGGGAGCGGCAGCGTGACGATCGAGAAGGTCGTCTCCTGACCGGTCGCTGACCGATCAGACGGGGCGGGCGTCCGGTTTCCGGGCGCCCGCCCCTTTCGGTGCGAGGCAGCAGGTCAGCGCAGGACACGCTTCCCGGCCAGCATCCCCGCGATGTCCGGGGCCGCGAGGACCCGCACACCCGTGCGGTCGGCCAGCTCGTCGCGGTAGGCGACGAGATCGTACGGATCGGACGTGACGACGACCGCTGCGGGGTGCCGGGCCGCGATCACCACCGCCAGAGCATCCACGGCGTCGGGGCGCTTCTGCTCCGGAACCGCCGCGGTGGCCAGCAGCCGACCCGCGCGCCGGGCGTCGTCCTCGGTATGGCCGGCGATGCAGACGCCGCAAGGTGGCGCCGACGCCGCCCGAACGCCGAAGACGACGCACTCGGGGACCACCCGGCTCAGAGGCGTCCAGCGCCCCGGGCACCATGCCTGGGCCAGGACCGGCAGTGGCACCACCGGCGGGTGGCCACTTTCGGTCTGGACCCGGTGCAGGAGCCGAGCCGCGGGGTCCTGTCGCTCCAGAGCGATCAGCATCCCCGTGTCGTACACGAAGACGGGTGTGCTCACGCCGCTTCCCGCCCGGCGGCGAGGGCTTGTGCCAGACCGGCTCGCGCCGCGGCGAGCTCCTCAGCCGAGAACTCCGGGTCCGCGCCCTCCGGGGCGGGCATGGCCTCGGTCCGGGCGATATCGGCGTCGATCACGGCGAAACGGCGGGCGACCTCCTCGTCCTCCGCCATCTGGCGGCGGACGGCGGCCGTGACATAGGCCGTCACATCCAGGCCCATGGCCTTCGCATGCTCCCTTAGGGCCTCCTTGAGCTCGGGGTCCATGCTGATGCTGAATCGCTCTTTGGGCGCCATGTTCGCGAGCGTAGCACTGCGTGTTACGGCTGTCCGGGGATTGATACTCCGCCCAATGAATTGGACTTTCGGGCCCCCCGCTCCCGCATGATGGAACCGCGCCTGCCGGGCCCACCGTCCCCGGAAGTGACGCATGTGTCCTACATGAGCAATGGGAGCCCCCTGTGAGAGTCGGAATCGTCGGAGCCACCGGACAGGTCGGCGGGGTCATGCGCAAGATCCTCGCCGAGCGCGACTTCCCGGTGACGGAGCTGCGCCTGTTCGCGTCGGCGCGGTCCGCCGGGTCCACGATCACCTGGCAGGGCACGGACGTCACCGTCGAGGACGCCGCCACGGCCGACTACACCGGGCTGGACATCGTCCTCTTCTCGGCCGGTGGCACCACCTCCAAGACGCTCGCGGAGAAGGTCGCCGGACAGGGCGCCGTCGTGATCGACAACTCGTCCGCCTGGCGCCGCGACCCCCAGGTGCCGCTCGTCGTCTCCGAGGTCAACCCGCACGCGGTCGCCGACCGCCCCAAGGGCATCATCGCCAACCCGAACTGCACCACCATGGCCGCCATGCCGGCCCTGAAGGTGCTGCACGCCGAGGCCGGCCTGCGCAGCCTCGTCGCCACCACCTACCAGGCCGTCTCCGGCTCCGGCCTGGCCGGCGTCGCCGAGCTCGACGGGCAGCTGCGCAAGGTCGCCGACCGCGCGACCGAGCTGACACACGATGGCGAGGCCGTCGAGTTCCCCGAGCCCGGCGTCTACAAGCGGCCCATCGCCTTCAACGTGCTGCCGATGGCCGGCTCGATCGTGGACGACGGCCTGTTCGAGACCGACGAGGAGCAGAAGCTCCGCCACGAGTCCCGCAAGATCCTGGAGATCCCCGACCTCAAGGTCTCCGGCACCTGCGTCCGCGTCCCCGTGTTCACCGGCCACTCGGTGCAGGTCAACGCCTCCTTCGCCGGTCCGCTGAGCGTCGAGCGCGCCTACGAGCTGCTCGCCGAGGCCCCGGGCGTCGAGCTGTCCGAGATCCCGACCCCGCTCCAGGCGGCGGGCAAGGACGCCACGTTCGTCGGCCGCGTGCGCGTGGACGAGACCGTCGAGCACGGCCTCGCCTTCTTCGTCGTGGGCGACAACCTGCGCAAGGGCGCGGCCCTGAACGCGGTGCAGATCGCGGAGCTGGTGGCCGCCGAGCTGCGCGGCCGGGCGTGACCTGACGACGGCGGGCGGGGTCCTCCGGGCCCCGCCCTTCGCCATGCCCGGGCGTAATTCGGGCCGCACTGTCCGACCCCCGTGGGAGAGTGCCGTTCATGAACCGGATAGCCAGAGGCGAACATCTGACCGTCCCGGCCGAGCCGTTGCACGCCGCGGTCACCTGGACGGCCGTGCCCGCGCTCCCCGACGCCGGGGCGCTCAGCGTCGCCGCCCTGCTCCTCGACGCGCGCGGCGCGCTGCGCGCCGACGCCGACCTCGTCTCCTCCCACCAGGCCGCGCACCCCTCCGGGGCCGTGCACCACCTGGGCACCTCCGAGGGCGAGGCGGGCCTGGTGGCCGAGTGGCTGGTGATCGACCCCGCGCTGATCGAGCCGGACGTGACGAGGATCGCCGTGGCCGTCGCCACGAAGGGCCGCGCCCTCGGCCGCGTCCCGGGCCTCGGCCTGGCCGTCACCACGGCCGCGGGCACGCCGGTCGCGCACGTCGCCCTGGAGGACGGCGTGCGCTTCGAGGACGGCGAGGACGCGGCGGGGGCACCCGACGCCCTCGGCGCGCCGGGCGCGGACGACGCCCGGTCCGGCGCGGACTCCGGGGCGGCGGCCGCCTCGGCCACCGCCGCCGTCCTCGGCGAGTTCCGGCGGCAGGACGACGGCGGCTGGCGGTTCGCGGCCGTCCTCCGGGCGTACGCCTCCGGCCTCGGCGGCGTGGTCGAGGCGCACCGCGCGGGGGCGGCGGACGGCGACGCCCACGCCGCCGGAGCGGCCGGAGCGGGGACGTACGCCGCGGCCCCGGGCGACGGCTCGCCGGCCGGTGACGGGACGTACGGGGGGTACGGCCCCGGCCCCGCGGGCGAGGCGTACGCGGCGGGAGGCCGGGACGGCCTCGGCGCGGGGGCGGCGGAGCCGTACGCCGCGGTGCCCGGCGGCCCCTTCACGGCGGAAGCCGGCTCCCTCGTGCCGGGGGCGGAGCCGCCGTACGGAACGGAAGCCGCCGCCTACGCGCCCGAGGCGGCCGACCCGCCACCGGTGCCGCTCGGACCGCTGCCCGGGGACGGGACGGGCGCGGGGACGTCCGGTGCCCCGAGCGGCCTGACGCCGGGGGGCGAGCCGCCGTACCGGACGGGGGCAGGGAGCTTCGCAGCGCCCGGGACAGGCGGTTCTCCGGCCGGGACCGGGACGGAGACCTTCACACCCGAGACCGTCGGTTCTCCGGCCGGGCTCGGGACCGGCGCGGGGATGGAGGCCGGGGACGGGACCGGCGCGGAGACGGCTGACGGCCCGGGCGGCCATGCGCCGGGGGGTGAGCCGCCGTTCGCTATGGGCGCGGGGGCCGAGCCGCCGTTCGCTGCGGGCGCGGGGGACGATGTGCCGGTGCCTGGTGGGCCGATGGTCGGGGCCGGGGC
The DNA here is from genome assembly GCF_051386555.1 of Streptomyces sp. URMC 126. Taxonomy (NCBI): domain Bacteria; kingdom Bacillati; phylum Actinomycetota; class Actinomycetes; order Kitasatosporales; family Streptomycetaceae; genus Streptomyces; species Streptomyces sp. URMC 126. Next base: position 821 of record NZ_JBPQTX010000153.1, on the reverse strand, counting down.
GCGTTCGGTGTTCGCCGTCGGCGGGCCTGACGGGCCCGGGTACGAAGCCCACGGCGACACGGCTTCCGGCTCCGCTTCCGGTGTCCCGGCGCACGTCCCTGACATGCCCGCCTACCCGCCGGACGTGCCGGGGGGTGTCGGTGCGCCCGCGCGGGGCCACGAGGGCCCGGGGCTTCCGTCGGGGGTCGCGGCCGGTCAGGGTGTTCCGGGGCCGGGCGGCCCGGCTGACGCGGCTCTCGACGGGCTCGCCCTCGGGTACGAGTCCGCCGTAGGGGCGCCCGAGCCTGTCCTGAGGCCCCCCGTCCAGGGCAACCACGGGGTCGGCCCGGAACCGCGATCCGGCGGTCCGACGGTCGCGGAACCCGAAGCGCCCGCCGGCGGCCTGTCGGGTATCGGCCTCCCGGGCATCGGTCTCCCAGACCCCGGCTATCCGGACCCCGAGGCGGGAACGTCCACGGAGGCGCCCCTCGGCGAGGAGCGGGCCGTGGTCGCGCGGATCACGAACCGGCCGGTCTCCCCGGAACCGGGCGCGGGCGGACCGGTGGTGGAGGCGACGGCGGCCGACTTCCCGCCCACGCCCACCGGGCACACGGATGCCCACCACGACACCGACGTTCACACCGTGGACGCCCACGCGACCGCCGACCAGCCGCTCGCCGATCAGCCGTTCACGGACCAGCCGTTCACGGACGGCCGGGTCGACCACACCACGCCCCAAGACGCCACGCCCCGTCCCGAACCGGCGCGAGCGCCGGAAAGCGCCGTCCCCGCCGCCGAGACCGTCCCCCTCGTCGACGTCACACCCCCCACCCACATCACCC